>JBIPMO010000133.1:0-7947 GCA_044369085.1 Phycisphaerales bacterium | reverse complement strand
ACGGGCTCGCCGCCCCACGGCGCGTTCACCAGGAGCAGCGTGCCTCGATAGCGCTTGTCGGCGTCGTACGGGTCCACGGCCCAGGCCGCCGCCTCCTGAGGAGTGGGCGGCGAAAGAGCACCGAGGATCGAGGTCGGCTGGCCCGTCGCGTTCTTGGGTCGCATCGGGCTCTTGCAGCCGCCGGCGCCGGCGACGGCGACCGTCGCGACCAGACACATCAAGCACCGACCGACGCCCACGAGGTTCAATCCATTGAACATGGGCCCATGATAGCCCAAGTGGGCCCGAGAACGCCCGCGGACCGAGAACCGGGCCCGGAGGCCCTGTCGTGTGTTTCCGGCTCGTGAACCCCATCGGTGTGTCGCGGCGGCCCGGCGACCCGGAGCCCCCGTTCCCGGACCGCGGCGAATCGGACCCCAAACCCGCCGCGGCGTCCGCGAACTCTCCGCGTCGCCGCGCCGCCGCGCACGCTCTCTCGGACCATCGCCGCGCCGCGGCGCCACGCGCGTTCTTATCGCGCATGGGCGATGTGAGCGTCTGACGGATGCGCCGCCGAGCTGCGCGTCCAGGCACGCTGGAGCGTGAATGACCGACCCATGCTCACCGATGTCCGACGCTGATCCGGCGCGCGTCGCGTCGGGACAGACAAGGGGCGGGTCCGATACGCAACGGGCCCATCGGGTCGTCGGTGTTCGGCGACCAGGTCAGCCGGCGGCCAAGAACGCCGCTCGCAGCGTGCCAGGCCGGACTGACCCGGCGTCGGCAAATCACGGAGGATCTCAATGAGCCGCATCAATACGAACGTCAACTCCCTCATTGCCCAGCGTGTGCTCGGCGCCAACAACAAGGGCCTGAACACCTCGCTCGAGCGTCTGAGCACCGGTCTCCGCATCACCCGCGGCAAGGACGATCCCGCGGGCCTGATCGCGTCGCAGAACCTGCGTGCCGAGAAGTCGGCCCTCACCACGGCCATCAGCAACGCCGAGCGTGCCGACCAGGTCGTGAACATCGCCGAAGGCGGCCTCGACGAGGTCTCCTCGCTCCTCACCGAGCTCCAGGGCCTGGTCACACAGACCGCCAACACCGAGGGCCTGAGCCGCGAGGAAAAGGAGGCCAACCAGCTGCAGATCGACTCGATCCTGCAGACCATCGACCGCGTCGCCTCCTCCACCTCCTTCCAGGGCCTCAAGCTCCTCAACGGCAACCTCGACTTCTCCACCGAGAGCGTCAACGCCAACGTCTCCTCCTTCAAGGTCAACTCCGCCAAGCTCGACTTCAACGGCACCCGCGATGTCGATGTCGTCGTCACCGGCTCGGCCCAGGTCGCCGGCTTCTATCTCTCCTTCGGCGCCAACAACCTGAACCTCACCAACGCCACCTCGCGCTTTGTCATCGAGGTCTCGGGAACCAAGGGCACCCGCGAGCTCTCGTTCGCCTCGGGCACCTCGGTCTCCGACGTCGTCGACGCCGTCAACTCCTTCACCGATGTCACCGGCGTCACCGCCACCCTGTCGGGCACCGCCTCCGGCGGCGTCTCGGGCATCGCCCTGAAGTCCGTTGACTTCGGTTCGTCCGAGTTCGTCTCGGTCCGCGTCGTCGACAACGGCGGCATCAACACCGCCGCCGCCACCGCCGGCGTCTACAAGCTCCAGGCCGCCAACTCGGCCGCCGCCTCCACCTCGGCCCCCGACCGCACCCTCTTCTCCGCCGCCAACAACAAGATCACCGATGAGGGCCAGAACATCACCGCCACCATCAACGGCATCTCGGCCACCACCAACGGCACCAGCGCACGAATCAACACCGACTTCCTCGACGTCGAGGTCGATCTGCAGACCACCGGCTCGGGCACCAACGCCCAGCGACTGGGCGCCCTCACCGCCTTCACCATCAACGGCGGCGGCGCTGACTTCCAGCTCGCCGGCCGCGTGGACATCGCGGGCAAGGTCTCCCTGGGCATCCAGAACGTCTCGGTCCGCGCCCTGGGCCGCACCGCCAACGGCTCGACCACCAACTTCCTGGCCGACCTCGGCGCAGGCCGTGCCCTGAACGTCGTCGATGGCGACATCTCCGAGGCCCAGAAGGCCGTCGAAGGCTCCATCCGCGAGGTCGCCTCCGCTCGCGGCCGACTGGGTGCCTTCCAGAAGAACACCATCGGTGCGACCATCCGAAGCCTGGGCGTCGCCGCCGAGAACACCGCCGCCGCCGAGTCGGTGGTCCGCGATGCCGACTTCGCCAGCGAAACGGCGAACCTGACCCGCGCTCAGATCCTGTCCTCATCCGCCCAGCAGATCCTGACGCTGGCCAACAGCCAGCCCCAGGCCGCCCTGCAGCTCCTCGGCTAATCCGGACCTGCCCCGGGGCGCAAGTTCCGGACGCCCGTCCCCCTGGGACCGGTGATTCCGGATAAGCCCCGCACAGTCGGAACTGCCCCATAACACCCGACCCCGAGCCGATGGCTCGGGGTTTTTCTTTGGACTTGGGGTTTTTGATGCCCGTTATCGGAATGCGATGAAGCATGGGGGCAAAGCGTCCCGATATCCGCAGCACGCCTGTTATCCACGGCGTTACCGGAGCAGCCAAGCCATGGGCCGCATCAACACCAACGTCTCTTCCCTCATCGCTCAACGCGTCCTCGGACAGAACAACTCCTCGTTGAATCAGTCGCTCGAACGACTGAGCACGGGGCTGCGGATCAACCGCGGCAAGGACGACCCCGCGGGCCTGATCGCCTCGCAGAACCTCCGCCTGGAAAAGGGCTCGGTTCAGCAGGCCATCAGCAACGCCGAGCGTGCGGACCAGGTGGTCTCCATCGCCGAGGGCGGCCTCCAGGAGATCTCCGACCTCCTCACCGAGCTGCAATCGCTCGTCACCTCCACCGCCAACGACGGCGGCATCTCCGTCGAGGAGAAGCAGGCCAACCAGCTGCAGATCGACTCGATCCTCCAGACGGTCGACCGCGTCGCCGCCGCCACGTCCTTCCAGGGGCTCCGGCTCCTCAACGGCAACCTCGACTACACCACAGAGAACGTCTCGAACAACCTCACCACCTTCAAGGTCAACGGCGCCAAGCTCGACTTCAACGACACCCTCGATGTCGATGTCGTCGTCACCGGATCGGCCCAGGTCGCGGGCTTCTACCTCTCCTTCGGCACCAACAACCTCGACCTCACCAACAACAACAGCCGCTTCGTTCTCGAGGTCGCGGGCATCAAGGGCTCTCGCGAGCTCTCCTTCGCCTCGGGGACCTCCATCGCCAACATCGTCGAGAGCATCAACTCCTTCACCGATGTGACCGGCGTCGAGGCCACCCTCTCGGGAGCCACGGGGGGCGCTGTCTCGGGCATCGCTCTCAAGTCCGTCGGCTTCGGCGCGGACGAGTTCGTCTCCGTCAAGGTCGTGTCCGACGGCGGGATCGCCGGTGTGAACGCCGGCATCTACGAGCTGCAGGATGCCAACTCCAACGCCGCCAAGGTCTCCACCGCCCCCGCCGACCGCACCCTCTTCACCGCGGCCAACAACCGAATCACCGACCGCGGCCAGAACGTCAGCGCCACCATCAACGGCATCCCCGCCACAACGGTCGGCACCGTCGCACGCATCAACACCGACTTCCTCGACGTCGAACTCAATCTCTCGACGGGCACCGGCTCGGGTGCCGAGGCCCAGCGCCTCGGGGCACTCCAGGCCTTCACCATCACCGGCGGAGGCGCGGACTTCCAGCTCGCCGGCAAGGTCGACATCAACGGCAAGGTCTCCCTGGGCATCCAGAACTTCGCCGTCCGGAACGTCGGACGCACCGAACGAACCATCGGCGGCACCGATGGCATCTACTTCCTCAACGACCTCGCCGCGGGCCGCGCCCTCAACGTCGTCAGCGGCGACAACGCCGGCGCCCAGGAGGTCATCTCCAAGGCCATCCTCGAGGTCACCAGCCTCCGCGGCAGGCTGGGCGCGTTCCAGAAAAACACCATCGGCAGCACCATCCGAAGCCTGGGAGTCTCCTTGGAAAACACCACCGCCGCCGAGAGCGTCATCCGCGACACCGACTTCGCCAACGAAACATCGCTGCTGACGCGGTCGCAGGTCCTCCTCAACGCCTCGACCAACGTCCTGGCCATCGCCAACAGCGCCCCGCAGTCCGCGCTGCAGCTCCTCGGCTAAGCCCGACCCGCGAGCAAATCCTGAATCTGCGACGCCGCCCCGTTGAACGGACTCAACGGGGCGGCTTCTTCTTTGGCGCCCCCGCGCACCGGCGGCGTCCGCATGCCATGATGCGAGCACCTCGGGTGCGGTCGCCACCCCGGAGGCCAGTCGCCTTGAACGCCCCGCAGCAGCACAAGTGGACCCTCGACCTCGCCTCGCCGCCCGAGGCGTTGTGGCCCTTTGTCGCGAACACCGAGCGCTTCAACAAGGACACCGGCCTGCCCACCGTCGAACGGCTCGACGCCCCGCCCGCGGGGCTGGGCCGACCGATGCGCATTCGTGTTTATGGTCTCGTCGCCGAATGGATCGAACAACCCTTTGAGTGGGTCGAACCGCGCTGCTTCTCGATCCGACGCGACTACACGCGCGGCCCCATCCGCCGCATCGAGGCGCGCCTGACGCTCGAACCTCGCGCGGGCGGCTCGCGCCTGACCTACGAGGTCGATGCGCAGCCGATCGGCACGACCGGCCGCGCCATCGCCGCCATCCAGATCGGCCGCATCAGCGCTGCCCGGTTCATGCGAGCGTTCCGGCGATATGACGCCCTGGCGCAGCGCGGCGGCACCCCCGCAACGATCCGCGTCCCGAACGGCGAGACCGAAGCCGCGCCGCCCGTCCCCGCCCCGCTCCAGCGGGCCGCGCAGCGCCTGGCACCAGCCGCACGCTCGCCAGCGCTCGTGGCCCGCCTGCTCGATCACGTCGCGAACGCCGACGATGCCGAGGCGGCCAGGCTCCGCCCCTACGTCCTCGCCGACCGCTGGCACGCACCGCGCAGGGAGCTCCTCGAGCTCATGCTCCACGCGACCCGAGCGGGCTTGCTCGAACTCCGCTGGGACCTCATGTGCCCCTTCTGCCGCGGCAGCAAGCGCGCAGCCCCTGCTCTCCGCGAGCTGCCGCGCGGTGTTCACTGCGATGCCTGCCACATCGACTTTGAGTCGAGCTTCGACCGCCTCGTCGAACTCACCTTCCGCCCCTCCCCGAGCATCCGAACCATCGTCGACCGCGAGTACTGCATCGGCGGCCCCATGGTCACGCCGCACATCGTCTTGCAACAGGTGCTGGCCCCCGGAGAGTCGCGCACACTCGACATCACACTCCGGCCGGGCGATCACCGCCTTCGTACCCGTTCGGGCATGTCTCCCGAGCCCGACCGACCAGGCCCCATGATCTTCGCCGCCCATGACGGCGACACCCACGCGACCCTCAGCGGGCCGACCTGGCGCGCCAACGATATTCGACTCGCGCTGAACGCTCGCATCACCCTCGCCAACACCGCCCCCGACCCGCGGGCCTTCATCATCGAGCGACTGGCCTGGACCGATGACGCCGTCACCGCCGCGCAGGTCACGAGCATGCAGACCTTCCGCGACCTCTTCTCCTCCGAGGCGCTCCGGCCCGGCGAGCAGGCCTCGGTCGGATCGATCGCCCTGCTCTTCACCGATCTCAAGGACAGCACCCGCCTCTACAACCAGATCGGCGATGCCCCCGCCTTCGGCCGCGTCATGTCGCACTTCGATGTGCTGCGCCAGGCCGTCGCTGCCGAGGGCGGCGCTGTGGTCAAAACCATGGGCGACGCCGTCATGGCTTCGTTCATCGGCGCTGGCCCGGCCGTGCGAGCCGCCATCGCCGCGCACCGCCTTCTGGAGACGCAGGCCGGCGCGGGAGTCGCCCCGCTCCGCCTCAAGGCGGCCGTCCACTTCGGCCCGTGCATCGCCGTCACCCTCAACGATCGCCTCGACTACTTCGGGTCCACCGTCAACATCGCCGCCCGCCTGGTGACTGCCGCCGACGCGGGCGAGGTGGTCGTCTCCGACGAGGCGCTCGCGGATCCATCGCTCGCCTCGCTGCTGTCGGCAGGTTCGGTGGTCTGCGCCCACGGCCCGCGCCGATGCACCTTCAAGGGGGTGGAAGGCGAGCGGGCCGCCCATCCGCTCATCCCCGGCGCGGCTTGGAGTGAATGCCCGCCCTGAGCGACGCGCCCGCTCGCGGCCCGAACGCGCCGCGCGTACACTTGCGCCGTGAACCCAGCCGACAAGCGCCCGATCACCCCCGATAGCGACCCGGAATCAGCGCGCGTCCGCATCGACCTTCGCGGCCGACACCTGATGATTTTCCTCCTCGCGGGCACCGCGATCCTCCTGGCGAGCCTCTTTGCCGTCAGTTCACTGTCGCGCCTCAACGACCAGATGGACCAGATCGTCCAGCGGCTCAGCGACAAGACCAGGGTGATCGCGCAGGTCCGCCAGTCGATGCTCCTCATGCGCGTGCAGGAAAAGAACTTCATGTCATGGAGCAGTGAGGACCAGCTCCGTGATTTCGAGAACCGGCTGCGCGTCGCCGAGGCCGAGCTCGACCGCGGCCTCCGCGAGCTCGAGCGGATCACCGATGCCCAGGTCGCCGAGCGTGTCGCGGGGTTCCGCTCGCAATACGACGACTTTCACTCCAAGGTCGAGAAGGTCGCCGACCTTGCCCGCACCGACACCCTCCGCCAGGCCGTCGAGCTCGTCCGCGGGCGAGGCGCCGACCTCCACCAGCAGGCCAGGCTCGTCCTGCTCGGGATGCTCGAGCGCCACCGGGCCATCATGGCCAAGTCCGCCGCCGACGGCGCCTCGACCGTCCCCGAACTCGAGCAGATGGCCATGCGATCGGGCACGGCCAGAAAGGCCCTTGAGACCCTCCACGAGATGAGGTACCTCGAGCATGCGGCTCTGCTCCCGCTCAACCCCGAGGACCGCTCCTCCCTCGTCGCACGTCTCGCCGAGCAGGAGGCGAGCCTCGCCGACAGCGTCAAGGCCCTGGCGGAGTCCACCTCGTCGGCCGACAGCGCGGACATGGAGCGGCTTTCACCGATACTCAAGCAGTGGACCGCCAACAGTGCTGAAGTCCGGCGCCTCGCCCTCGAAGACACCAAGGGCGAGGCCATGAGCCTCTCCACTTCCGTCGTGCGCCAGGCCTACCTCGACTCCTCAGACACCCTCGACAGCATGCTCCAGCAGGCCGAGCGACAGATGGAAGAGGCCCGCGCCGAGCACTCAAAGACCCTCAACTTCGGCCGCACCGTCGTCATGGTCTGCGGGATGCTCGGGGTCTGCGTCGTCGGAGGACTGCTCGTCCTGCTCTTGCAGCAGATCGTCCTTGAGTACCGGCGAGCGGCCGACCCCTTCGTCGATGCCCGCTGAGGCTACATCCCTTTGGGTGCGCACCGGCCCGCGTCGCACTTGCGTCCCGTCAGCCAGAGCCGGTTCCGCGCGAACCACACATAGAACCGGTCGGCCAGCGGTCTCACAACGGGCCACGCCGTCGGTGCCAGCAGCCACCCCCAGCCGACCGCACGGTACGCCCGCCGGAACACTTCCATCCCCGAGATCACCCGACCGTCGGGCAGCACCCCGTGGATCCGCGCCATCACATCGTCAAACGCCAGCCCGTACCGCCCGGCATCAAACCCCGGGCTCGCGATGTCCTCGAGCACCAGGTTCCCCCGCCCCTTGTCCAGGCGCATCAGCATGTCCCCCTCGCGCTTGCAGAGCGGGCACTCGCCATCGATCAAAAGACGCACCGGGGTTTCGTTCACGCGGGTATCGTTCATCATCAATCACTTCGGTCCGTCGCCCCGCCGGATGCAACCCCGCTGGACGCATCGGGGGTTCTTTCCCGATGATGCTAGGACCATGCCGAAGCTGATCCTCATCCCGGGCCTCGGGGCCAACCGCCTCCTCTTCGAGCCCCAGCGGCACGCGC
>JBIPMO010000132.1:0-7948 GCA_044369085.1 Phycisphaerales bacterium | reverse complement strand
CATCGCCGCCCGGGAGGCCCTGGCACGCGGAGACGCCGAGACCGCCGCAAGGATCGCTCACGCCATCAAAGGTTCGGGCGGTTCGCTGGGCCTCCCCGAGTTCACCGCGCCCGCGGCCGACTTGGTGAAGCAGGCCAAGGAGGGTCGCCTGGATGAGGCATCCGCCAGCCTGGTCAGCCTTCTGGAAATCCAGAGGGAAGCACAAGACCGGATGATCAAAAAGGCCGCTTGAGGGAATCCCCGAGCCGGAACAGCACGCGGAAATGGGTAGTCCCGGACTTGAACCGGGAACCCCCGCATTTTCAATGCGGTGCTCTACCAATTGAGCTAACTACCCGTCGCCGATGGACTCAGGGGCCGTCCAAGCGGGGTCGAGAGCGTAGCGATCGGGCGCGGACGGGTCAACCCGAACAACCACGCGGATCCGTCCCATGGCCCTGGCCGCCAGCGGGCGGCCCGATCCGGCCGGGTCCGAGAAGCGCTCGGTGGGCGGAAGGGTGCCCGATCCTGCAATGCAGCGGCTCGTCGTGCGTTCGGGTATCAGATGAGGGTCATGCCCGACCGCCTCCCAAGCCCTGAGACGGGCGACCTTGCGTCGCTCTTGGTCCGCGCGGGGAACGGGGACGAGTCCGCGTGGCGTGAACTCATCGGTTTGTACGGTCGGCGCGTCTACGCGATGGCTCGGAGCCGTTGCCGCCGCGACGACATTGCCGAGGAGATCGCCCAGTCCGTGTTCGCCACAGTCGCAGCGAAGTTGACCGCCGGGGAGTACGTCGAGCAGGGACGCTTCGAGTCGTGGCTGTTCCGCGTGACGATGAACCGGGTGCGCGATGAGGCCCGCCGTCGAGCACGCCACGCCGAACCGACCGACCCCGAAATGCTCGGGCAGGTCGCCGCCGCGCCGGCCGATTCAGAATCGGCACGGCCCGAAGGAAAGGAACTGGACACGCTCCGCGATGCTCTGAAACAGTTGGGCGAAGCGGACCGGGAAGTGGTCGAGTTGCGTCACCACGGCGGGCTGAGTTTCCAGCAGATCTCTGCGGTGCTGGAAGAGCCCTTGGGAACGGTCCTGGCCCGCCACCACCGGGCCTTGCGGAAGCTCAAAGATTTGATCGAAGGTTCGAAGAAGGTGCCGTCATGAACAACGCTCACGAGAACAACCACCTGCACCCCGAAGCAGCGCCCGCCGATGTCCGCGACATCGCGGGCCGGCTGGATGCGCTGGCATCGCGCGATCGCGCTGCGGCCCCGGCCGGCTTCGAGGATCGCCTCCTCGCCGCGACGCGGAGCGGTCTAGCGGCCCGCCAGGGCACGGTCGCGGGGGTGATCCATGCCCGCGGGCCGTGGTCGGGCCTGAAGCTCGCCGCATCGCTCGCCATCGTCGGCGGCATCGGTCTGCTCGGAGCCGTGTACGTCCTGGGTTCGCGAAATCAGGCCCCCCAGGCGCCGACGGGACAGCTCGCTCAGGCCCAGCCCGAGGTTCTCCCCGGTCCCAACACCACGGCGGAGGATCCTCTCGACGTCGACGCGATCTCCGCCGAGTTCGAGGAGTATCTTGCCTCGGTCAAGGGGACGAGTTCCGACCTCACCGATGGATCGGATGTCTCCAGTGGCGATGGGTTCTGGGATGTCGGGAACGCCCTGACCTTGGAGGGTTCGCTGTGAAACGAGGGCTTGTGCTGACAAGATGCGTGCTCCTGGTCGCCCTCGCCGCGGGCACCGCGGCGGCGCGGCAGGACCAGGCCGCGCCCGCAACCCCGCCCACTCCCCCCGCCGGCGCTGCGGGCGACCCGGGTGCCCCGAACGATGAGCGGGCGATGCGTGAGCTCCTGAAGCGCGGCCTGGAGCGGGCCAAGCGCTCGCAGAAGACCATCGAAGAGGCCGTCGCCATGCTCGACCGTGGCGAACCGATCGCGAAGGTGCGCGAGTTCTCGCGTGAAGCCTTCCGCGCCGACCTCATGGAGCGCGGGCAGGAGTTCCGCGAGCGCACCGGGCGCGGCGGACCCATGGGCCCCGGCGGCGGCAACCCCGGCCGTCCGGGCGGCATGCGCCCGTTCGGCGGCGACGGTCCGATGGGTGGCCCCGGCGGTCCTATGGGCGGACCGGGAGGGCCCGAGGGCGACGGCCCGGTCCGCGAGTTGCTCACCGACGAGCGGGCTCTGGAGATCGTCAAGGAAACCAACCCGGCGCTCTTCGAGCGCCTCTCAAAGCTGCAGCAGAACAACCCCGAAGAGCTCCGCAAGGTGCTCGAGCGCTTCCGGCCACAGCTCGTGGATCTCGCTCGCCAGCGCCAGGATGACCCCGACGGTTGGCCGGCGCGGGCCAGACTCTTCATGCTCGACCGCGAGGCCAACTCGGCGGCCCGAAGGATCGCCGCCCTCGACCCCGACAAGCGCGACGAGGCCAAGCCTCGCCTGCGAGCGATCCTCGAGCGGGCCTTCGATGCTCGGCTCAAGGTCGTCGAGGCGGACATCAAGCGGATGCAGCGCCGCATCGAGATGCTCCAGCGCGAGATCACCGACAAGAACGGGCAGAAGGATGTGCTCGTCGGGCAGCGGATGGACCAGATGCTCAAGCGCGCCGATGAGGCGATGGATGAACCGCTGGGCCCGGGCCCCGAGCAGCGCGATCGCGATGGCGATGGCCCTCCTCCCCCACCGCCCGGAGGTCCGGGGAGGCCCGGCGGCCCGCCCCGCTAGGACGCTCCGATCAGGGGCGAGGATCGCCAACTGAAGCCTGATTCGCAGCCCCGGTACACGCCGTGACGTATGCTGCGCCCTCGATGAGCGAGCCCAGCGTCCCGGCGATCATGGCACCTCCGCGCGGGCGGGACAACCCGCTCACCCGGTCGCTCGCCGGGATGATCGGGATGGGCATCCTCGGGCTGCTGGTGCTGCTGTGCCTCGGCACGCTCCCGTACACGCTCTCCAGCGCCGGGGTCGATCGCGAGGGACGAGCCCTCGGCGCACGCTACAAGCACGGCGACCTTGCCGCCTCGCTGCTGCCGCCCTTCTGGGCAGCGCACGATGAGAACGAGCGCGAGCGCCTGCTCGCGGCGGCAACCAGCGCGGCCGCCGACAACATCTATGCCCACCGACGGGCCGAGGTCGGCCCCGATGCGGTCATCGATGAGGACCAGCTTCCCCGGCCGACCGAAGCGCAGATCAACGCCGCGACGCCGCGCCACTGGCTCGGCACCGACAAGCTCGGCCGCGACCTTTTGATCCGTCTGCTCGCGGGCGGCGGGGTCTCGATCGGCATCGGCCTCTCCGCGGCCGCGATCAGCGTGCTGCTGGGCACCCTCTACGGCGCGATCGCGGGCTATATCGGTGGCCGCGCAGATGCCATCATGATGCGCATCGTCGATGTGCTCTACGGGCTGCCCTACATCCTGCTCGTCGTGCTGCTGGCTGTCGCGGGCGATGCGCTGCTGGGCAACTACATCAGCCGCGAGCCCGCCCGCCGAGCCTACGTGACCCAGGCCATGCGAGCCCTCGAACGCGAGCCGGCCGCCGCCATCCCGGCCGCCCGCGAACGCCTGGAAGCCGAGGCCCGCGACCGCTATCCCCCCCGCGAGGTTTCCGATGCCACGCGGACCATCTACGAGGTCGGTGTGCTCCTGGTGGCGATCGGCGGCGTCTCGTGGCTCACCATGTCCAGGGTCATCCGCGGGCAGGTGCTGAGCCTGCGATCCCAGCCGTTCATGGAGGCCGCCCGGGCCATCGGCACCCCCGTGCCTGTCCAGTTCTTGCGGCACCTGCTCCCCAACCTGCTCGGGCCCATCATCGTCTACGCCACACTCACCGTTCCGCAGGCGATCCTGCAGGAATCGTTCCTTTCGTTCCTGGGCATCGGCGTCCGGCCCCCGCTGCCATCCTGGGGCAATCTCGCTTCGGATGGGCTCGTCGAGCTGAACCCCGTGCGGATCCGCTGGTGGCTCATCGTCTGCCCCTGCCTGCTGCTCGCCGTGACCCTGCTGTCGCTGAACTTCGTGGGCGAGGGGCTCCGCGAGGCGCTGGACCCACGCCGCGAGCGGAAGTAGTGCCGCATCGCCGGGCGTGCGATACGTATGATGCGCAGCGCTCGCACCGGGCGCCATGGTCGGCGCGATGCGGGCGTGATCGGCGCGAAAGGTGAGCCCGATGGAAAGCCGCTTTGCACTCAAGGACTTCCTGCTGCTGGTCATCGTGCTCGCGGTCGGCGTCGCGGTCGTGCTCGCGATGTATCAGGAGGATCGCCGCTGGGCCGAAGCCCGGGCCATGCGCGACACGCTGACCGAGCAGACCGCGATGCTCGCCAACATGCAGCGCCGCATCGAAGAGACCCAGGCCCGCGTCGGCGACCAGGCCAGCGCCCTCAAGGACATCCAGGACAAACTCGCCAGGGGCGCCACCCTCCCAGCGCCCGCATCGAGCAGCGCCGCCGAGGCACGGCCCGGATCGACGAGCGATTCCTGGGCACGCCCGGGCGTCCCCATCACGCGCCCCAGGCCCTGGGACGTCGTGAAGGACCCGCGAGCCATGCCGAACTATGCCGAGGGCGGCACGCTGACCGAGATCTTCGAGGGCACACCCCAGAAGCTCACCCCGTACGTCTACAACGATGTCTACTACGCGCGCATCGTCAACGAGGTCGTGTGCGAATCGCTCGCCATGTTCGATTCCGATTCGCTCAAGCTGCGCGGCTGGCTCGCCGAGGCGTGGCAGTACGACCCAGAGGGCATGTGGCTCAGGGTCAAGATCCGCGATGAGGCTCGCTTCAGCGACGGCACCCCCGTCACCGCCGAGGATGTCCGCTACACCTACATGGACTACGTCTTCAACCAGGAGATCCAGGCCGATGTCTACCGCAGCCAGATGAACGTCGTGAAGGGCGTCAAGGTCATCTCCGAGCGCGTCGCCGAGTTCGAGTTCGTCGCCCCCAAGTTCATCAACCTCTGGGGGGCTCTCCGCTACGGCATCCTCCCAAAGCACTTCTACGCGCAGTTCACCCCGTCGCAGATCAACACCAGCACCGGGCTGCTGCTCGGCTCGGGCGCGTACCGCGTGGAGCGGCCCGGCCTCGACGGCCAGTGGAAGCCGGGCGAGCCGCTCGTGCTCGTCCGCAACGAGCAGTATTGGGGCACGCGCCAGCCCCCCGACCGACTGCGCTACTCCTTCATCACCGATAACGTCGCCCGCCTCACCGAGTTCGAGAACGGCCGCGCCGACATCATGCGAGCAACCCCCGAGCAGTTCCGTCGCAAAAGCCAGGAGCCCGCCTTCCTTGAGAAGAACCGCGCCATGGCATGGACCAACATGCGCTCGGGCTACGCCTTCATCTCATGGAACTGCGGCGAGCGCGGCGGCCGCCCCACCCCCTTCAGCGACAAGCGCGTCCGCCAGGCCATGGCCCTCATGACCGACCGCGACCGGATCAACCGCGACTTCTACGAGGGGCTCGCCGAGGTCTGCGTCGGCCCGTTCCCACCATCGCAATCCGACCCGACCGTCAAGCCCTGGCCCTTCGACCTTGACCGCGCTCGCGCCCTGCTGGAGGAAGCGGGCTGGAAAGACCGCGATGGCAACGGCATCCTCGAGAACGAGCGCGGCGATGAGTTTGCCTACGAGTACACCTACGCCACCGGGTCTTCGCTGGGCGAAAAGGTCGGCAAGTACCTCATCGATCAGGGCGCCAAGGCAGGCATCAAGGTCACCCTGCGAGTCACCGATTGGGCGGCCATGCAGACCATGCAGGACAACAAGGACTTCGATGCACTCACCCTCTCGTGGTCGTGGTCGAATCCCGAGAGCGACCCCTACCAGATCTTCCACTCAAGCCAGGCTACCAACGAGGGAGACAACTGGGGCTCGTGGATCAACCCCAAGGCCGATGAGCTGATCGAGCGCGGCCGAAGGTCCGTCAACGAGGCGGAGCGCATGCAGGTCTGGCACGAGCTGCACCGCCTCATCGCCGACGAGCAGCCCTACATGTTCCTGCTCAACATCCCCTGGATCCGCTTCGTCTCCAACCGCATCGAGAACGTGCACGAGCACCCGGTCTGCTGGGATCGAAGAGAGTTCTTCATCCCCAGGGAGAGGCAGTAGGAAACTGGGACCAGGGACCGGGGACCGGTGAGTTTGTGCAGCTGACGCCGCAGGCCACCGATGCACGAGTGCCACCAACGCATGCCTCATTCCTAGCTCCTGATCCTTGGTCCCCGCTCCCTAGTCCCTGATCTCCCCCCCATGCCCACCTACATCGCACGACGCCTGCTCCTCATGCTCCCCACGCTGCTCGGGATCACCTTCCTCGTTTTCATGCTCGTGGCCCTCTCGCCGGGCGGCATCGGCGCGGCCCTCCGCCAGGCGGGCGGTCAGGCCGAGGCCACGAGCCGAGTGCTGCAGGAGGCCTACCTCGATGACCGCTACGGCCTGAAGGATCCCATCGTCCTCCAGTACCTGCGCTGGCTTGGTCGCGTGAGCCCCATCAAGTTCGGCGACCGCGAACAACGGGACCCTTCGGGCGAGATCATCCGCCGCCCCAAGGATGTCAAAGCGCCGCCGCTGCTCGGCGACTGGTACGCACGCGGCATCGCAGCGCCTCCCCCAACCCCGCTCGCGCCCCCCGACCTCGGCAGCACCGCCGAAGAACGGGCCTCGGCGTACCGCCGCGCTGCCAACACCTACGCCAACGACCGCGCTGCCTTCATCGCCGCAAGAACCGAACTCGAAGAATCGATCCGCGCCTACATCGCCGCCGCGGGCATCCGTGGCGCGCTCACTCGCGATGGCGACCTGATCGAATCACGCCTCCGAGCCGCCGCCTTCGATCCATCGCGCCCCGAAGCGGCCCCGGTCACCGCCGCGGGCGACCGAGCGTTCGCCGCCTTCCAAGTCGCGCGCCAATCACGTGAACAACTCGATGCCGTCTATCGCGCCAAGCCTTTCCCCGAAGTCGGCTTCTGGCTCATCCCCGGCTCCATCAGCCTCGGCCCGCCGGACTTCGGTGTCTCCTTCTCGCGCGGCAGACCAGTGCTCGACCTCATCACCAGCGCCCTCCCCGTGACCATCCTGATCAACCTGCTCGCCTTCCCGATCATCTATCTGATCGCGATCCCCACGGGCATGCTCGCGGCCACACGCCGGGGAACGTGGGTCGATGTCGGCACCGGCGGGCTGTTCGTCGCCATGTGGTCCATCCCCGTCGTCTGGGCCGGTGTGCTCGCCGTCGGCTACCTTGCGAACGACAACTACCTCGGCTGGTTCCCCTCCGCCGGGCTGCACGACCCGGATGCGGATGCGATGCGATTCCTTCCCACCTGGATCGATGGGCGCTTCGAGGCCGGCTACCTCCTTGATGCCCTGTGGCACCTGTGCCTGCCGGTCGCCTGCCTGGTCTACGGCGGCTTCGCCGTGCTCTCCAAGCAGACCCGCGCTGCCATGCTCGACAACTTCAACGCCGACTACGTCCGCACCGCCAAAGCCAAGGGCCTCGACGGGCGAGCGATCATCTGGCGCCACGTCTTCCGCAACAGCCTCCTGCCGATCATCACCATCTTCGCCACGATCTTCCCCGCCATGCTCTCGGGCTCCATCATCGTCGAGCGGATCTTCAGCGTCCCGGGCATGGGCACCATGATCATCGATGCCATCAACCTCCGCGACCGCGAGGTCCTGCTCGCCAACGTGCTCATGGTGGGCACGGTGAACCTCCTGGCTCTGCTGCTCGCGGACATCCTCTACGCGCTGGCCGATCCGCGGGTGACGTACGAGTAGCCAAGGGACTGGGGATCAGGGACCAGGGATCAGGATCAGTTCTCAATCGACAAGCCTCAGCAACCCCAGAACACCCTCCACACGTGAACACTCGCCCGGTCCAACCTGAATCAATCCCCGGCATCCAGGCCCTTGCAAGCCTGGGACCCAGCGCGGCCAAAGGCTTCTGGTCCGAAGCCTGGGGGCAGGTG
>JBIPMO010000131.1:0-7989 GCA_044369085.1 Phycisphaerales bacterium | reverse complement strand
CTGGGGACGATCGACACGGGGGCTCAGGCCTCGTTCACGCTGGGCATCAGCAACGCGACGGGGACGGCGGCGCTGGAGGTTTCCGGCGTGACGCTGACGGGGTCGGGCTTCAACATCGTGTCTCAGCCGGCGGCGAGCGTCCGGGCGGGGGGCGCGACGTCGCTGCGCGTGACGTACACGGCCGGGCTGCTGCCGGGGACGGGCACGGGTGTGCTGCGGTTTGCCACCAGCGACAGCGACGAGCCCTCGTTCACGGTGAACATCTCGGTGACGGTGGTGGCCCCGCCCTCGCGCTCGGACATCAGCCTTGCGAAGCTGCTGTTCGGCCCGGATGGCGGCGAGCCGGTCCCGATCCCGCTTGAAAACGGCGCGACCGAGCCGTTCGGCGCCACGGACATCGGGACGCCGCAGGATCGTCTGTTCCGGATCAGCAACACGAGTCAGAACGGGAACCTGACGATCGATTCGGTGACCATCCAGTCCACCAACGGGCTGTTCGAGGTGACGACGTGGTTCCCGAACAACATTCCGCCGACGTTCCCGCTGGTGCTGACGCCCAACTCGAACCTGACGTTCGCGCTGACGTGCCCGGCCACGACGTCCGGGGTGAACACGGGCAAGATCATCGTGGTGAGCAACACGACCCGCCCCGACGATCAGACGTTCATTGTGAACGTGACCTGCGATGTGCGGGTGATCAGCGGCAAGCTCGAGGTGCAGCGGGCCACGACCCCCGCGGTGAACGTGAACCGCAACGACACGATCTCGGTCGGGGCCTCGGTGATCGGCGGCATCAACGCGTCGAACTTCACGCTGATCAACAACGGCGTGCTGCCTCTGACGCTGATGAACGCGACGTCGAGCACCGGCGACTTCATCATCGAGACGCAGCCGCCCGCGACGCTGGCGGTGCTGGGGACCGCGCCGTTCGGGATCAAGATGGTGACGGCAACGGCGGGGACCAAGACCTCGGTGATCACGATCCCAAGCAACGACCAGGACGGTGCGTTCAGCTTCACGGCGACGGGGGTGGTGAACAACTGGTTCGCGGTTGGCGGCGGGCTCGGGCCGAACGGGTCTTCAGTTCGTGTGATCTCGGAGATCGATATTGACGGGAGCGGCGCCGGCGTGGCGGTTCCTTACGCCGGCGGGACGTTCACGACGCCCGGCGATCGGATCGCGCGGTTTGTCGGCGGGTCGTGGCAGGCGCTGACCGGGGGCGGCCTGAGCGGCCCCGTGAACGCCATCGCGGCGTGGGACAACGATGCGGACCTGAGCAACGGCGTGCTGCTGGTCGCGGGCGGCGATTTCACGACGGCGGGCGGCAGCAGCGCCAACCGCGTGGCGGTGTGGAACGGCACCACGTGGTCGGCGATCGGCCCGGTCGGGTCCAACGGCGTGTCCGGCGTCGTCAACGCGCTGTTCGCGCACGATGAGGACGGGAACGCGGCGACGGCTTCGATCCTGTACATCGGCGGTCGCTTCGCGACGGCCGGCAACGGGACGACGGTCAACAACGTGACGCGATTCAACGGGACGCAGTTCTTCACGATGGGGACGATCCCCGGCGTGGGCGGCTCGGCGACGGCGCAGGTGAACGCCTTTGCGCCGTTTGATCCGGACGGAGCGTCGCTGACGGTGTTCCCGCAGCGCGGTCTGGTGATCGCGGGCGACTTCACGACCGCGGGCGGGGCGGCGGATGTCAACAACATCTACGTGTACCTGGACAACCCCGTGGGCGCTCAGCAGCGGATCAACAAGATGAGCACCGGCGTCAACGGGCCGGTGTCGTGCCTGACGTACTGGGACCCCGACGGCCCGACCGGGGGCGCGGGGACGTTCACCGTGCAGCTCGTGGCTGGCGGCAACTTCACCTCGGCCGGCGGCGTCACCGCCGAGCGGGTGGCGTACTTCGGGCGCAGCCCAGGCGCCGGCAACACGCCGGTGTGGAACGCGGTCAAGAGCGGGGCGACCGACGGGGTGGTGAACGCCCTCTCGGTGTACGACGAGGACGGGTCGGGGCCTGACATCCCGACGCTCTTCGCGGGCGGAACGTTCTCGACGATCAACGGGAACACGGCGGTGCGCATCGCGCGGTTCGACGGGCGGGCGCGCGAGTGGCAGGCGATGGGCGTGGGCGCGAACATGGCGGTGCGAGCGATGAACCCCTCGGGGATCAACACCCCTGGGACGAACGTCGTGCCCGTGACGAGGCTGTACGTCGGCGGCGACTTCAGCTCGATCAGCGGTCTCACCGTCGGGTTCATCGCGTCGTGGGGGACGGCGGCGCCCTGAGCGGGCTCGCGGTCATGTGATCGGATACGTTGGGCGGCGTGGAGCGGACCTCTACGCCGCCTGTTTCATTGTGGCGCGACCGGCGCGTGGCTGTGGCCGCGCTGGTGCTGGTATGGGCGGCGATGGTCGCGGCGCGTGTGACCGGGCCGTCGGACCTGCTCGACAACGATCAGATGCGGCCCGCGCAGTACGCGATGGATGTGCTGCTGAACGGGTCGTGGGTGGTGCAGCGGGATGTGACTGGTGACATCGCGTCCAAGCCGCCGCTGTATGTCTGGTGCGCAGCGCTCCTGGCGCATGCTCAAGGGGAGGTGACACGGCTCTCGCTGTACGGGCCGACGGCGGCGGCGATCCTCGGATCGGGGCTGCTGACGTGGTGGGGGGCGCGGCGCTGGTTCGGAGCGGGGGCCGGCTTCTGGGCGGGGTTCGCGGTCCTCTGCAGTTTGTTCGCGGCCAAGCACGTGGCGCTCGCGCGGACGGATGCGATGTTCTGCTTCACGGTGACCTGCGCAGCGCTGCTGGGGTTCCGGGCCTGGAACGGCGAGCGGTGGGGGTGGACGTGTTTCTGGCTGGCGTGCGCGGCGGCGACGCTGACCAAGGGGCCGACGGGTGTGCTGCTCGCATCGCTGGGGTTCATCGCTGCGTTGTGGGACTTGAAGCGTGCGCGGGGCGAGGTCGCTGCGATGTGCGCGTGCGGGGTGCGGCTGTGGGTCGATCACTGCCTGGGAGTCTTGCTGTATCTCGCGCTGGCGGGCGGGTGGTTTATTCTGGCCTGGATGAGCGCCGGGCAGGCGTTCATCGACAAGGTGATCGGGAAGGAACTGGTGGGGCACGCGACGCGGAGCATCGGGGGCGCGGGGCCGCTCGAGGGGTTCTACACGCCGTCGCTGTATTTCCTGGCGTGGTTTGCGCCGTGGTGCGCCGGGACTCTGGCGGGGCTGTGGACGGTGTTCACTCGCCCGGCGGCGGAGCGTGGGGCGCGGCGGTTCGAGCGGTTCGCGGCGTGCTGGTTCATCGGGGGGATGGCGGTGTTCTCGATCGCGCCGCACCAGCGGCCGGACCTGCTGCTGCCGCTGATCCCGGCGGCGGCGGTGCTCGCGGGTCGCGAGATCGACTGGTGGCTCGCCCGGGTTCCGCGGAGCGGGCGGGCGGGCGTCGTGGTCGCTGCGACGGCCGGCGTGGCGATGGTTTGCGGGGTGTGCTGGCAGCGGCACATCGCGCGGCGCGATGATGTCGAGGTGGTGAACACAAGAGAACTGGCGGCTCTGTGCGCCGAGGTGCGGCGGGAGTTTCCCGGGGCGCGGGTGATCGATGTGGATGCGTCGTTCGGCTTTCAGTACTTCATGGGGACGCATTCACCACGGGCGACGTACGAAGAGGCCGCTCGGCTGCTGGCGGGGGACGAGCGCGCGGTGGTGGGGGTGAAGGATGGCGGGCGATTGATGGAACTCGCGCCATCAGCGCGCCGCGCGGGGGAGGCGGCGGGGACGGTGGTGTTCATCGGCGGCGGTGTGTGAAAGAAAAACCCAGCCACGCGGGTGGCTGGGCTTGTTGGAGACGGAACCGTGTTGACTGAACGATCAGTTGCTTCCGCAGCCGCAGCCACAGGCGCAACCGCTCGAGCAGCCCTCAGCGCAGCAGGCGCAGCCGCATCCGCACGCGGACTTGGCAGAGCGGAAACCGAAGGCCGAGAGAACGATGTTGATGAGGCGCTTCATGGGTTGTCCTCTTCCGGCTTCAGGCCGCCGGGATATGTGTGAAAAACGGTCCAGTGCTCAACTGCGTCCGGTGAAATGACCCGAATCACTGTATGGCCCTCGGTCAGATCGTCAAGCCGAATCGGTTCAGAAACCAAGGCCATCCAGAATCCGAACCGGTTCGAGGCTCGAAATGTTCCCCGCATGATGCTGCCACCGCCAAGCTATCCCGTTGCCGCTCGCTGGATGAGCGTGGTGCTGGTTATCGCCGGGGTCTACAACCTGGTATGGGGGGCGTTTGTCGTGCTGTTTCCGGGGTCGCTGTTCCGGCTGGTCGGGGCCGAGCTGCCGAACTACCTGTCGATCTGGCAGTGCGTGGGGATGATCGTCGGGGTGTACGGCGTGGGGTATCTGTGCGCTGCGCGGTCGCCGCTGGTGCACTGGCCGATCGTGCTGGTGGGGCTGCTCGGGAAGATCTTCGGGCCGATCGGCTTTGTCGATGCCGCGCTAATCCGAGGGACGTTCCCGCGCGAGCTTTGGTGGACAATTCTGACCAATGATCTCGTGTGGTGGGTTCCCTTCGGGCTGATGCTGATCGCGGCGCGGCGAGCGGCGACGGGCGCGTGCGCGAGGCCGGGCGGTCGCGCATGACCAGCGAGGTCCGTTCCGCGCTCGAAGGTGCGAGGACGAGCTCGGGCGTCTCGGTGGCGGAGCTGTCGCGCGGGCGGGGGGTGCTCGTGGTGTTTCTGCGGCACTCGGGGTGCACGTTCTGCCGGGAGGCACTGGCGGACCTGGCTCGGGTGCGCAGCGAGATCGAACGGGGTGGGGCGTTGATCGCTCTGGTCCATATGGGGGAAGAGTCGGCGGAGACGGCTAGGTTCTTCGGGCGCTACGGGCTCGGGGATCTGCCGCGGGTGAGTGATCCCGGTCGCGAGCTGTACCGGGCGCTGGGGCTGCGGCGCGGGAGGTTCGGGCAGTTGTTCGGGATCGCCTGCTGGGTGCGCGCGATCCGGGCCGGGGTGTTCGGGGGGCACTGGGTGGGCAAGCTGGTCGGCGATGGCTTCCAGATGCCCGGGGTCTTCCTGGTGCGGGACGGGCGTGTGGAGCGGTCGTTCGTTCACGAATCGGCGGCGGACCGGCCCGACTACCCGCTCGTGGCGTGCGGGCCGGGGGTGGCGTGCCCGGCTGGCGCTGGTGATATGGAATAATGGTGGAACGCGACGCCGGTGGATGGCGACGCGAACACGACTGCGAGGAGCGAGCATGAACTGTCGAGGATTGGCGGGGCTGGTTGTCGGAGCGCTTGCGCTGTGCGGGCCCTGGTGCTCCGCAACTCGCGGAGATGACATGCTGTCGCTGCCCGGGTACGCCGAGCCGCTGGTGATGACGGCAGCAGAGCGGGCGGGGATGCCGACGCGAGCGGACCTGGCGCAGGCGTACATGCGGTTCGAGCAGGGGTGGTTCAGCAAGCCGCCCGCGGGGGAGGCGGCGCGGAAGCTGAACCGCCAGTTCGACGAGGCGACACGATCGTTCTTCTCCCAGAACGCCGGCGATGCCATCCGGGCGCTGAACGGGATGGACTGGTCGCTGCGGCGGGATGATCCGATGCCCGCGGATCTGGCAGCGCTGGCATCGCTGCGGGTGCGGGCGACTCCGCGGGTGTGGGTGCCGGGGATGAACACGCCGATGACGGGGCCGGTGCTGCGGATCGATTCGCTCTATGACGCACCTGAGCGGGTTGATGGGATGAGGTTTGTGGTTCGGATCTATCAGGCGGGCGGGCAGTCGATCCTGCTGGAGCGGCGGCTGATCGCGGACCTTGGCCCCGGGCGGTTCGTTCGGGCGGACCTGCCGATCGGCTCGCAGTTCGCGGCGATGTCTCCCGGAACGTACGACATATCGGTGGCTCTGCCGGGTCGCGAAGCGGTGGCGGTGGATGCGATCTTTGTTTCGCCGGTGTCGCTTGATGCGGACCGTGATGAGCTTCTGGCGCGTTCGTACAACATCATGGGGCCTGATGAGGAGCCGCCGCAGCCGCTCGGGATTTTCCGGGCGCGTTTGGGGCTGATGACGGACTCGCCATCACTCGATCGTTCGGTGGGGTTCATGTTCAACCCGCTGCTGCTGCGTGCGCAGCTGTGGTCGGAATGGACGACGCTTGACGATGCGAACGATCCGTACCGCCAGCGCGCGGGGGACTACTGGCGGACGATTTCGCTCGGCGATGGGCGGACGGTTCCGATGCGCGTGTTCGCGCCGGCCGGCGCGAGCAAGGGGTTCAAGATGCCGCTGGTGGTGGCTCTGCACGGGGCGGGCGGCGATGAGAGCATGTTCATGGACGCGTACGGGGCGGGCGAGCTGAAGCGGCTCGCCGATGGGCTGGGCTTCGTGGCGGTGAGCCCGTCGACGATCGCGCTGAGCGGCGATGCCGAGAACCTGGACAAGCTGGTGGCGGACATCGCGCAGGACTACGAGATCGATCTATCGCGCGTGTATGAGGTGGGGCATTCGCTGGGGGCGATGGCGGCGAGCCGGTTCGCGGCGGCTCGGGGGGACCAGGTCGCGGCGGCCGCGTGCATCGCGGGATTCACTGAGTTGCCCGCGGGTTCGCGGGCGTGCTCGACGCTGGTGATCGGAGCCGGGCTGGACCCGATTTTCTCGGCGGCCCGGATGAAGGAGGCGGTTGATGCCTCGATCGCCGCGGGTCAGCCGGTGGAGTGGCGTCTGGTCGAGGATTCGGGGCACACGCTGGTGGTGACCACGGAGCTGCGGGGCGTGGTGGAGTGGCTGCTGAAGCACACGGCCCGGACGGGGTTCGGGGCGGCCTCGGCGGGGCGGTAAGGGGTCTGGGGGAACCCAAAAACGCCGCGGCCCGCCTTGAAGCGGGCCGTAGCGTGACTCCTCTGTGGCAGACTGGTGGGCTCGGCGGCGTGGGCACGCCGCCTTTAGGCCCGTAAACCCGGGACGGCTGGTTTCCCAGCGGCCCGAAGCGTCGCTTTGGTCATCAGGAGTTCGTTCGGGAACGATCTGAACTGACCCAAGCCGCACGGCGACCCTGTGCAGCGCCGTACAGGGGAGAGAATACCGTCAATTGGCGTCAGGTCAAGTGAAGGGGGCGCAAAAATGCACAACAGCCGGCGGATTTCCCGTCGGCAGGTGCGATAAGGTTGTCGCCGGGGGACTCCCGACTCTTACTCAACGAGACTCTGTCTGGCCCTCACGAGACTTCCCCCGAAGCCTCGTGAAGCGAAGCGACCTCGCTCAACCAATCACTTCGCCGATGATTTACCACCGGCGAAGCGAGCACAGGGAATCCGTGACCTTTTTTGCCGGGCACGTCCGCATTGCACGGACACACACTCGGCCGGTCACGGAGGAGTCAGCAAAGGACAGCAGGGATTGGAAATCGAAATCGACTCGTCCCTGCAAGAAACCTCTCAGATTTGGAAGGGGCTTCCCTTCTCCTCAACCCGTGCCCTTTCGAGCCGCGGGGATTCATACTCAACAGAGTGAAGGTACCCCAAGAAATCGATCTGTCAACCCTTTCCTGAGCAATTCCGCACATGTTGGAGCGACGGTTTTGCGTTTGGCTCACGAACGAGGGGGCCTGTGTTCCCGAGATTGCCTGGATTCGTGCGCGGGAGACCGCAGGGACGGTCAGCGGGTGATATCCGTGCGGCCGCCCAACGGGCCCGTGCGTTCGGGGGTCAGGGCCTGGTGTGCGGGCCCGGCGGGTGCCTCGGGGCGGTTTTCTCGGCACCTTTGCTGTGTTTGGAAGTACCATCATCGATCCTTCACACTTCAGGAGCCCCTGGCCATGCCGATTTCTCGATCGATCCGAGCGCTCGCACTGTTTGGTTTGACGGTGGCGCTGCTGTCGCCGCTGCCCGTGGTTGGCCCGCAGCGTGTCATCGCCGGCGAGGTTGCGGGCGATGAATCGCCGACGATCTCGAACTTTCTGAAGATCCGGGTGCCGGGCGCGGCGCGGATCGCTCCG
>JBIPMO010000130.1:0-7998 GCA_044369085.1 Phycisphaerales bacterium | reverse complement strand
CCTGGAACGGGCTGATGATCGCGGGCCTCGCCGAGGGCGCGGCCTCGCTCCGTGAAGCGAAGTACCTGGATGCCGCCCGTCGCGCCGCGCGCGCCATCATGACCACCATGCGAGGCCCGGACAACGGCCTGCTTCGCACATCGCGAGCGGGGAGCGCCAAGACCCCGGCGTTCCTCGAAGACTACGCGATGTTCATGCAGGGCCTGCTCGCGATCCATCGCGCCGGAGCATCGCTCGGAACGGATGAGACCTGGGCTCTGAACGAGGCCCGCGCCCTGTGGCAGCAGGCCCGCGAACGCTTCGCCGATTCAGCGCAGCCGGGCCTGCTCTTCGACACGCTCGCGAACCAGTCCGACCTGATCGTTCGCACCAGCGCCACCTATGACGGAGCGATGCCGGGCGGCCCGTCGGTGATGCTCAACGCCCTGATCGACCTGCACGAGGCGACCGGAGACGAGTCTTTCCTGGTCGAAGCGCTCGACATCGCGGCCGCGCTTTCGTCGGCGATCAGCCAGTCGCCCGTGGCCGCCATCAACGCGACACGGGGCCTCTTCCGCCTGATGAAAATCGACCGGGCCGCGGTCGAGGCGCGGCTGGGCACGCCCGGGACCGGCGCGACCGAAGAGGCGCCGCACCTGGGAGAGGCCCCGGTGCAGGTCTTCGCTTCAGAAGATCGCGTGACGGTCGGCGTTGCCGGGGCGCTGCTCGAACTTGAGCTGCGGATCGCCGATGGCTTCCACGTGACGGCGAGCGACCCCGGCATCGAGGGGCTCGTGCCGCTGACGATCGATATCGCCGGGGGCGCGGGTGTTCGCGCAGTCGTCGACTTCCCGGCGGGGAGCGCGTACCGCGGCGGAGCGCTGCCGCCCGAAGAGGTCGGCAGGATGCGCGTCTACTCGGGAGTGCTCCCGCTCGTCGTGAAGCTGATGCGAACGGGCGAGCCTTGGAACGGCCGACCGATGCTTCACGTGACCTACCAGGCGTGCACCGAAGAGGCCTGCTACCAGCCCGTCACCGTCGAACTGGATGTGGCGATCGATCCGGGCTGAACCCGCCCCGGGCCCGCGGCCCGGGCGAAGGAACTTCTCGCATGGACCTCACCAGCACGATCGCCGCGATTGGTTCTGGCCATGGTGCGTCCCTTCGCGGCGTGGTGCGGCTGAGCGGGGATCGGTCGTGGGATGTGCTCAAAGACATCGCTGATGCGCTCCCGATGCGACCGGGTGCGCACACAGCGCTGTTGCGCGTGCCGCACCTCGACGATCCGGGCGCGACGTTCCTGATCCCCTGCCTCGTGCTGATGTTCAAGGGACCGTCGTCGTACACGGGCCAGGACTCGGCCGAGATCCAGGTCGCCGGGCAGCAAGGGCTCGTCCAGCGGCTGCTCGCTCTGGTGCTGTCGCGTCCCGGGGTGCGCATGGCCCAGCCGGGCGAGTTCACCGCCCGGGCGTTTCTGAGCGGCAGACTGAGCGTGGATCAGGCCGAGGGGGTGCAGGCGCTGATCGGGGCTCGCTCAGTCGCCGAGGCCAATGCCGCTCGACGCATGCTCTCGGGGGAGACCGGAGCCCTGTACCGCGCACTGGCCGATGATCTTGCCGCGGCTCTGGCGCTGGTCGAGGCGGGCATCGACTTCACCGACCAGGATGATGTCGTGGCCATCACGCCACGCGACCTGGTGCACCGGCTTCGCAACATGATCTTCGGCATCGAGTGTCTCGTGGGCCCCTCCGCCACCGCCGAACGCTGGAGCCACGAGCCACGCATCGTGCTCGCCGGCGCCCCCAACGCGGGCAAAAGCACGCTCTTTAACGCGCTCCTCGGCCACGAGCGGGTGGTCGTGAACGCGGCACCGGGCACGACGCGCGATGCCGTTCAAGAGCGGCTGGACCTGCGCGATGCCGGAAGGCGCTGGGGGATCGACGCCGTGTTGCTCGCCGACATCGCCGGGCTCGACCGGGCCCTGGCCGATCGGGCCGCGCTCGACCGTGCGGGCCAGTCCGCCGCCCATCGCGCCATCGCCGATGCGGATGTCATCATCTGGTGCGATCCGACGGGCCGATTCGACCCCGGAGAGTTTGACCTTCCGGACTTTGATCCGACGGGCAGGCGCGTGCTCCGCGTGCGCACCAAGGCCGACCTGCTCCGAACGCCCGACGATCACCGACATGAAGAACAGCACGAGGATGCGGGCCACGCGATCGGGGTCTGCGCGATCGACGGCTGGGGAATCGCAGCGCTCCGACGAGCGATCGCCGATGCCGCCTGCGATGCCGCCCGCGCCGGCCACGGGGCTGCGGGCGAGATGATCGTGCTCCCCAGGCATCGGCGCTGCCTGGCATCGGCGCTCGAATCGCTCGCCGCCGCTCTCGCCAAGGTCGAGCCCGACCGCCGCGAGCCATCGATGCACGAGCCGGAACTGGTCGCCGGGCTCATGCGAGCAGCGCTCGACGCGGTGGGAGAGATCGTCGGCGCCGTCAGCCCGGACGACGTGATCGGCCGCATCTTCGCGACTTTTTGTGTCGGTAAATAGGCTTCCCGCTGGAGCATCAGCAAAGCAGGCCCGGGCGTCGCCCAGGCCTGCCGGATGGTTCGATCTTTGAAGCCGCGCGCCCGCGGCGCTCGTATCACGGGCAGACGCTGCCGAAGTTCGCGAGCACCGAGGTGATATCGCCGAACGTGACGATCCCGTCGCAGTTGGCATCGCCCGAACCCGTCCCGCCGCCGTAGTTCGTGCCGAAGTTGGCGAGCACGGTGGTGATGTCGGAGAAGTTAATGCTGGGGTTCCCATCCGCGTTGCCCGGGCAGCACGCCGGAGCCTGGACGAAATGGGTCGAGTCATCGAGGTTGATCCAGCCAATGTTCTCGCCCCAGGCGTAGCCGCGGAACCGGCGGACGACCGAGTCGTACCGCGCGCCCTGCGCGCCCACCTGCGGCTGGGTGTTGAAGTTCACCCAGCCGATGTTCTCGCCCCAGGCGAACCCGGTCAGGAATCCCCCGGCCCCGATGTTCACACCGAAGTTGGTGTTGTTGGTGTTCAGGTACGGCCCGCCGCCGTTGCCGGTGTTGATCCAGCCGATGTTCTCGGCCCAGATGAACCCGTCGAGGAAGTTCGCCCCGACGTTGACCCCCTGGCTGCCACCGTTGGCATCGCGCCAGTTGGTCCAGCCGCAGTTCTCAGTCCAGGCGTACTTCTTGGTGGCATCGATGTTGGTCGCAGCGGAGGCCACGGGGGCGGCGACCAGCGTCAGGGCGATCAGGTTCGAAAGAGTGTTCTTCACTGGCTTGTCTCCGGGGTACCGATACAGTGCGACAAAGTGCGGCGTGAAGCAATGACCGAAGCCCAATGTTCGCGAGTTTATTTGTCAGGCTCGCGCGAGCAGCGGCGGATGGATGTCTCGAAGCCTCAGATTCTGCTCCAGTTCAAACGCGAAGCACACCGCGATGTGACCATCGCTCGATGCCCAACGCCCTAGAACCCGAAGTTTGCATTAGGGTTGGTGTTTGTTGGGAGGTCAGAGGGGGTCAGGACCGGGGCGAGGTAATCGGCCGGGCTCAGGCCGAAATCCCCCGCCGGGTTGTCGTACACGCGGCAGCGGATGATGAGGTTGCGCTGGCTCCCGAACGAGAGCAGCCCGAAGGCGTTCCGCCGGATGTGGCAGCCATCGACGGTGTTGTCGGTGCCGCTGACCAGGATCCCCGTGGAGCCGTTGTCGTGGACCAGACAATCTCGGAACGAGTTGGCCTCGTTGCCCTCCATGCCGTTCCCGCCGTTGTTCGCAGCGGTGCAGTTGACAAACTGGTTGCGCGAATCACCGGAGAAGCCGTTGCCGATGCACGAGGACGCCACACACCCGGTGACCGTGGCGCCACTACCCACGAGGAAACCCTGGCTGACGTTGAAGGAAGCCGAACAGGCGGAAAACGTCGAGCCGGCGTTACCGACGAACCCCACACCGCAGCCCGAGGCGGAACAGTTGAAGGCCGACCCGCCGGTGTCGATGTTGAAACCATGCTCACCGCAATCGGCGGCGGTCGAGTTCGAGATCGAGACTCCTCCGCCTGGGAACACAAATCCGGAGAAGTCGATGTCCTTTGCGGTGCAGCTCGTCGCCGAGGCACGCGGGCCAGAGCGAAGCCCACTTCCGCCGCAGTCGTTGAATGCCACGCTCTCGTACCGACTCGACCATGCTGCTTCCGCGACGATGCCATGCTCCCTCCAGCCCGCGATCGTGCCGTTGAACACGTGCAATCCAGAGTATGGTGTCACGACGAACACCGTGTCGCAGGTGATGCCGTGCTTGCCGTTGCGAACGCCAGCGCCGCCATAGCCACTGATCGTGAACCCGTTCAGGTCGAGTGTGACGTTGTCGGAGTTGATCTCGATCCCGTTGATGTCAGTCGCCGAGGCGTCGATGTTGCCCGTGAGGTAGTACGACCCGGGCTCCGAGATCACGAACATCCCCGTCGCGCTGCCGGGCAGCGACTGCACGGGCGTGCGCGGCTCGACCTGCTGCAGCGTCTTCATCGTCGGCGCCACGGGCCCGACCGGCGGGATCATCGAGCCCCCCAGCGCGGTGGCGACGGCGGCCAGAGCGACAGCACTCCCGACAAGCACGCGATTCATCGGCACATCTCCAGTCTTTCGGCAGCACGACGCGGACCGGCTTCGTTCGCGAAGACGCCCGTCACCTGATTCCCACACCCAATGTGCACTCCGTTTGAGTCGGGGGCTACCATCCGGCCCTGATTTCCCATCGGAATCACCGATATTTATGGCCGATACCGCACACACACCAAACTACGCCTGCTGGGGCAGCGACATCGACCAGCCCGCACACGACCAGATGCGAGCGGCGAGCACGCTGCCCATCGCCATCGCCGCCGCGCTCATGCCCGATGCCCACGTGGGCTACGGACTGCCCATCGGCGGCGTGCTCGCCACGCGCGATGCGGTGATCCCGTACGCCGTCGGCGTCGATATCGCCTGCCGCGTGATGGTCAGCATCTTCGACCTGCCGCCCGATGTGCTTCAGCAGCGTGAAGACCACTACAAGGGCATCATCGAGCGCAACACGCTGTTCGGAGTGGGCAAGGGCTTTGCTCAGGGAACGCGCGCCGACCACCAGGTGATGGATGAGGAATGGGGCATCAGCCCCGTCACCGCATCCATGAAGGACAAAGCCTGGGAGCAGCTTGGCACCAGCGGGTCGGGCAACCACTTCGTGGAGTTCGGCGAGTTCGAGGCCGGGCCCAACGATCGCGGCATCCCGGCGGGCCGCTACCTGGCCGTCGTGTCGCACTCGGGCTCACGCGGCACCGGGGCCGCCGTGTGCAACCACTACTCGGCCATCGCCGCGGGCTTGCACCCGAACCCGCCCAAGGAGCAGGCCCACCTCGCGTGGCTGCCGCTCTCGGGCCCGAACAGCGATGCGGGCCGCGAGTACTGGGCCGCCATGGAGCTCATGGGCAAGTACGCCAGCGCCAACCACCACATCATCCACAGCAAGATCGCTCGCAGCGTGGGGGCCCCGCTGCTTTATCAGGTCGAGAATCACCACAACTTCGCCTGGAAGGAATCGCACGCGGGCATCGGCGAGGTGATCGTCCACCGCAAAGGGGCCACTCCCGCGGGCATGGGTGTGCTCGGCTACATCCCGGCGACGATGGCCGCCCCCGGCTACCTCGTCGAGGGCAAGGGCGAGCCGCGCTCGCTCGACTCGGCCTCGCACGGCGCGGGCCGCCGCATGTCACGGACCAAGGCTGCGAAGGAAGAAAGCTGGCACCGCCTCAACGCCTACCTCGCGGACCGCGGCGTGACCCTGATGTCCGCGGGTCTCGATGAGTCGCCCATCGCCTACAAGAACATCGATGAGGTGATGGCCGCGCAGGCGGACCTGGTCCGAACGCTCGGCAAGTTCACGCCTCGGCTCGTCAAGATGGCCCCCGCGGGCGAGCGGGCGGAGGATTAGCACGCGCCAGGTCGCTCACGCGCACAGTTGCACCAGCGCTCACGCCGATGTCGCGCCGGGCGCTGCCGCCGCCGGGTCCGCTCGCGGGAACAGCGCTTCGCCCTTGACGATCCTGGTCCCGGGCTTCAGCCCGCCCCAACGACAAAGCTCAGCCAGCGGCGTGGTAAACCCGCCCTTGTCGTCAGGGGCTTCCTGACCGAAGCGACGCAGCAGGTCGGCCATCTTCATCGGCGCGGCCGCGCTCATCAGGATCGCCGTGATCCGCAGGGCTTCGGCCGCGTGATACAGGATCGTCCCGACCTTCGGCATGTTGGCCGGGTCCTTGGCGAGCTTGAACGGCTCGGTGCCGTGGATGTAGCCATCGACGCACTTGGAGAGATCGATCGCGGCGGCCCCGGCGGCGGGCAGATCAAAGCTGTCCATCGCCTTGATCGCTCGCTCGACCGCGGCGCCGGCGAGCGCTGGCCAATCATGATCCGCGTGGGCGGTGATCCCGGCGGGGTCCGGGCACACCCCGCCGAAGTACTTCTCGATCATGTTGGACACGCGTGATGCGGCGTTGCCGATGCCGTTGGCCAGGTCCGCGTTGTAGACTTCGATGAACTTGGAGTGCGAGAAGTCCGCATCGGTCGCTTCGAGCGGGCCCTGCGTGAGCATGAACCAGCGCCAGGCATCCACACCGAACTGACCGGTGTAGGCCTTGATGGTTTCCATGTCGATGAAGTTGCCCAGGCTCTTGGACATCTTCTTGCCATCGCGGATCCAAAACGAGTGCGCGTAGATGCAGCGCGGCGTGGGCAGCCCGAGCGCCATCAGCAGCGCTGGCCAGATCACCGCGTGAAACCACAGGATCTCCTTGCCCACGGCGTGGACCTGCGCTGGCCAGAAGCGCTCACGCCCGCCGCTCGCCGCGCCGGGCTCGAGCAATCCCAGCGCTGTGATGTAGTTGAACAACGCATCGATCCACACATAGGTCACGTGCCTGTCCGCACCCGGAAGTTCCTTCGGAAACGGCACACCCCACGTGAAGCTCGTCCGGCTGACGGGCACATCCTGAAGCCCCTCGCGCAGCCGCCCGAGCACCTCGTTCCGCCGCGCCTCGGGGCGCACGAAATCGGGGTTCTTCGCGAAGAACTCTTCGAGCCTCTGCTGGAAGGCGCTGAGCCGGAAGTAGTAGTTGTCTTCCTTGGCCTTGACGAGCGGCTGGCCGTTGAACGCCTTGTAGTTCTTCTCGCGAGCCTGGTTCTCGGTGACGTACTCCTCCTGCCCCTCGTCATACCAGCCCTCGAAGGTGCCGAGGTAGACATCGCCCGACTTCACGAGCCGCCTGATCGCCTCCTGCACCTGCCGCTCGTGCTCGGGATCGGTCGTGCGGATGAAGTGATCGAACGAGCAGCCCAGGAAGGCAAAGGCCTCCTTGAAGTGCCCGGCGTTCTCATCGGCCAGCGCCTTGGGGGAAAGCCCGCGCAGGGCCGCCGACTTCTCCACCTTCTGCCCATGCTCGTCGGTGCCCGTCAGAAAGAACACATCACGACCCGCGGCCCGCATGAACCGCGCTGCGCAGTCGGCCAAAAGCGTGGTGTAGCAACTGCCGATGTGCGGGCGGTCATTGACGTAGTAGATTGGCGTGGTGATGTAGTACGGGGCGCGGTCGGGCATGTGGGGATTGTAGGGGCGAGCCTGAACGCTCCCCGGCAGGCCAAGTTTCCCGGACTTTGCGGCCGATGCGAAGCGATAGCAATCAGCTCGGGCGACGGCATCGCGCCCTGGGTCATTTGCGGACGTCCCGCTTGCAGTGTCACGATCCTATGGCACACTTCATGGATTCCGGGCGCTGGAGCTGCGTATGCCAAACCTATCCCTTTCGTGCCGAGTCGTGTTGTATGCCATGATCGCGCTGACCGGCACCGCCCACGCTGGCCCACTGACTCCCCCGGTCGGCCCCGTAGCGCCGACTCACAAGACCCTGACAGAGGTCGAGCCGCGGACGCCCCTCTCCGCCGCCACAACGCTCGGCGATGCCGACAGT
>JBIPMO010000007.1:0-22901 GCA_044369085.1 Phycisphaerales bacterium | reverse complement strand
CTGCAAGGATCTCGGCGTGCCGCTGCTCGTGGTGCACGGCACCGCGGATGACAACGTCTACTTCATGCACTCGCTGAAGATGACCGATGCGCTGTTCCGCGCCGGGCGGCACTTTGAGTTCCTGGCACTGCCCGGCTTCACACACATGGTGCCGGACCCGGTGGTGACCCGCAGCCTGTACGGGCGGGTCGCGGAGTTCTTTGTGCGCGAGCTGCGGGTCGGGGCCGACCGGGCGGCGGAGGCAAGGTGAGCACCAACCCCGTCGTTTACTTCGAGATTCCCGCCGGCGACCTCGCCCGCGCTGCCCGCTTCTACGCGGCGTTGTTCGAGGTCGAGATGGAACACACCGAGATCGACGGGCACCCGATGGCGCTTTTCCCGTTCAGCGCGGCGAGTCCCGGGATCATGGGCGCGCTCGTCGCCGGAGAGAGCTACACCCCGTCGGAGGATGGCACCCGGGTCTACTTCCACACCAGCGACATCGAGGCCACGCTGAACCGCGCGGTCGAGCTCGGCGGCGAGATGCTTTACCCGAGGAAATCGATCGGTGAACTGGGCTACGTCGCCGAGTTCCGCGACAGCGAGGGCAACCGCATCGCGCTACACCAGCCCGCGCAGGCGTAGGCATGGCGTGAATGGCCCCGGTGGGAGTTGAACCCACACACCCCTTGCGAGGTCGCGGATTTTAAGTCCGCTGCGTCTGCCGTTCCGCCACGGGGCCGCGAGCGGATTCTACGGGCGGTCGTCGCAGCGCGCTCACGCCATGTGCTTCACGATCGCATCGGCGAACTCCGAGCACTTGACCTTTTTGACCTGGGCATCGCCCTCGGCCTTCATCAGGCGTTCGAAGTCGTAGGTGACGGTCTTGGCGCTGATCGCGCCGTCCATGCCCTTGATGATCAGGTCGGCGGCCTCGGTCCAGCCCATGTAGCGGAGCATCATCTCGCCGCTGAGCACCACCGAGCCCGGATTGACCTGGTCGAGGTTGGCGTACTTGGGGGCCGTGCCGTGGGTCGCTTCGAAGATGGCGTGGCCGGTGAGGTAGTTGATGTTGGCGCCCGGGGCGATGCCGATGCCGCCGACCTGGGCGGCCAGCGCATCCGACAGGTAGTCGCCGTTGAGGTTGAGGGTGGCGATGACATCAAAGTCGCGCGGGCGGGTGAGCACCTGCTGCAGCGTGATGTCGGCGATCGAGTCCTTGATGAGCAGCTTGGTCTTCCACTTGCCTTCGCCGTGCGTCATCCAGATCGCCGAGAGCACCCCCTCGACTTCCTTGACGATCTTGCCCTTCTGATCGGGGGTCATCATGTCGTAGCCGGGGTCGATCATGCGGGCGTTGGCCTCGGCGGACAGCCCGGGCTCTTTCTCGCGGTTGCCCAGGATCCACGACTCGCGCTCGGTCACCACGTGCTGGCGGTAGAAGGTGGTTGCGACCTGGTAGCCCCAGTTCTTGAAGGCACCCTCGGTGAACTTCATGATGTTGCCCTTGTGGACCAGGGTCACGCTCTTGCGCTTCTCCTTTAGGGCGTAGCCGATCGCCGAGTGCACGAGGCGCTCGGTGCCGAGGTACGAGACGGGCTTGATGCCGATGCCGACCTTCACGGGAGCGGGCCGCGCGGGGGTGCCGATCGCTTCGAGCTTGAGCTGCCACGCCTCGCTCGCCTCGGGCGAGCCGAAGCGGATCTTGGCGAACTCCTTGGGGAAGTTCTGCTGGAGGAAGTCAAGGATCTTCTGGGCTTCGGGGGTCCCGCCCGCGTACTCGATGCCCGCGTAGATGTCCTCGGTGTTCTCGCGGAAGATCACCATGTCGCAGTCGCCGGGCCGCTTGACGGGCGAGGGGACGCCCTTGAACCACCGCACCGGGCGGAGGCAGACATAGAGGTCCAGGATCTGCCGGAGCGCCACGTTCAGCGACCGGATGCCATCGCCCGTCGGGGTCGAGAGCGGGCCCTTGATGCCGACCAGATGCTTGCGGAACGCGTCGAGGGTCTCATCGGGCAGCCAGTTGCCCGTCTTGTTGAAGGCCTTCTCGCCCGCGAGCACCTCCTGCCAGTGGATCTTGCGCTTGCCCTTGTAGGCGTGCTGCACGGCGGCGTCGAAGACGCGGACGCTCGCCCGCCAGATGTCCGGCCCCGTGCCATCTCCCTCGATGAACGGGATGATCGGCTCGTCGGGGACGTTGAGGCGCTCGGGGGATTTGGTGATCGAGGCGGGCATGGCGGACTCCGTGGGAACCCGGAAATGATCGGGGAAACCGGGTGCGAAAGCCCCGAGCATAGCAAGCGATCCGCCGGGGCTCATCTGTGGTACGTTTGGTGTTCGGCATGCCCGACCTGCCCGCACAGATCGGCCCCTACAGCATCGAGCGCGAACTGGGTCGCGGCGGGATGGGCGTGGTGTACCTGGGTCGCGATCCGCGGCTGGAGCGCAACGTTGCGATCAAGTCGCTGGCGGGCGATCTGGCGTCTGAGCCGGGGCTGATGGCCCGCTTCGACCGCGAGGCGCGGCTGCTCGCCTCGCTGAATCACCCCAACATCGCCGGGGTCTACGGGCTCGAAGATGTCGGCGGCACGCGGTTCCTGGTGATGGAGTTCGTCGAAGGGCGGACGCTCGCGGAGCGGCTCCGCGATGGCCCGCTTCCGATGGATGAGACCCTTGCGGTCGTCGCGGGGGTGGCGGCCGGGGTGGAGGCCGCGCACGAAGCGGGGGTGATCCACCGCGACCTGAAGCCCGGCAACGTGATCATCAGCCCGGCGGGGATCCCGAAGGTGCTGGACTTCGGGCTGGCCAAGGCGTCGTTTGAGGAGCAGGCCAGCGGTCGCAAGATCGGTGCAGCATCGTCCGCTGCGAGCGCGGCTCGGGGCACGGCGGCGCTCTCACACGACTCCCCCACCTTGCCCGTCGGTGCGGGCGGTCCGTCGCGCTCGGACCCTGAATCGCCGACGCAGTCGATCTCGACCAAGCCCGGGCGTGTGCTCGGCACCGCGGGCTACATGTCCCCCGAGCAGGCCCGGGGGCGCATGGTTGATCGCCGGACCGATGTGTGGTCGCTGGGCTGCATTCTCTTTGAGTGTCTGACGGGCAAGTCCCCCTTCGCAGCGCCGACGGTGAGCGACAGCATCGCCTCGATCATCGAGCGTGATCCGGCGTGGGCAACCTTGCCGGCGAACACCCCGCCGCGGATCCGCGAACTGCTGATCCGTTGCCTGGAGAAGGACGCGACCAAGCGGATGCGCGATGCCGGCGATGTCCGGCTCGAAATCGAGCGCGCTCTCTCGGGCCGCGAGTGGAGCGCCAGTTTCATCGCGTCGCACTCGGCCATCGCGATGCCGGCCCCGTCCGGGCGGCGCTTCGGGCTGGGGTGGATCACGGCCGCCCTGCTCGTCGGCGCCGCTCTCGCGGCCGGCGCCTTCATGCTCAGGTCCGGCGCAATCACCGCGCAGGAGTCCGATCGCCCGGTCATGCGCCTCGCGGTCCCCATGCCCGCCGGCATCGTCGGCGGCGGCGTCGGCGCGACCGCCGACGAGAAGGCGCTCGTCTTCTCCGGTCGCGAGTTGCGTGGGGGGATGCCGCGTGACGAAACCGCACGCCTGTACCTCCGCCGCTTCGAGGAACTCGAGGCAAAGCCCATCCCGGGCACGGAGCGGGCGGGATCGTGGTCGCTCTCGCCCGACGGTCGGTGGCTCGCGTATGTCCAGGGAGGTAGCCAGGACGCAACGAGTTCACGCATCTTCAAGCAGCCTCTCGACGGCAGCACGCCTCCGACGATGGTCGCCCAGCAAACGGGCGATACCCCCTTCGGCTCGATCGTCTGGCTCGAAGGTGGACGCATCGTCGCCCTCCAGCAGGGAGCCAAGCGCATCGCACAGATCTTCTCCGCCGACACCGGCGCCCTGCTCCGAGAGACGCCGCTGAAGGTGGGCGACGAGTTGATGGAGTTCAACCGCCCGTCGCGGCTGCCCGGGAGCGATCACCTGCTCGCGGATTGGTGGCGTTACACCGATCGCGCGTACACGTGCTCGGCCGCGGTGATCGACCTGACGTCCGGAACGGTCACCTCGGTGCAGGAGAACGCCCAGTCTCCGCGCTACAGCAGCACGGGGCACCTGGTGTTCACGCGCGAGGATGTGATCCTCGCGGCGCGGTTCGATGTTGCGACGGGCACGGTCATCGGCCCGGCCTTCAGCGTGGGCACGGGGGTGCTGGCGGAAGGCGGCGTGTGGGCGGCCGGTTCCTTCTCGCTCACGCCCGGCGGCACGCTCGTGCATCTCCCGGGAGGCGTGACAGGCACCAAACGCCGCGTCATGGTCGTACAACCGGGCAAGGAGGCGACCCCGCTGGTGGACGACCCCAGGCCGCTCGAAACAGGGCTCGTCGCGATCACCCCCGCGGGCGATCGCGCGGCCGTGACCATCGCCAACCGCAACGCGCTCTTCGAGGTCTGGATGTGGGAGCAGGGCAACGGGCGCTTCCAGAGGATCATCGCCGAGCCCGGCGCCGACTTTGGCGCCTCCTTCTGGTCGGATGATGGCGCAACGTTGTACTTGGGTCGTCAGGGCGGCGGCGACGGACGCGACGGCATCTACACCTTCGACCCCGCAACACAGCAAGCCCCCAAGCTGCTCGCCAAAACCCCGCAGCAGTACAAGTTCATGGTGGCCTCCAACGTCAGCGCCGACGGCCGGTGGCTCGTCGGCTTCACCTGGGACGGCGAACGCAGCGGCCTGTTCGTCCTGGACCTCAAGACCCAGTCGCCCACGCCGCGGTTCATCCCGCCAGGCGATCGCTTCCTCGCTTCTCCCACGCTCTCCCCCGACGCCAGCCTCGTGTGCTACCTCGTGCAGAACCCGCAAGGCGCGGAACTGGAGATCGCGCGCTTCAACTCCGAGGGCGATATTTCGGAGAAGGTCCCCGTCGCGACCTCGGTCGTAACGTCTCGCGGCATCGCCACATGGCGCGAAGCCCAGACTCCCGCCGCCGGCGAACTGCTCTACATCTCCGAAGACGGGACGGCGACTGCGATCGAAGTCTTCAAGGAGCCGCGTCTGCGAGTGGGCACGCCACGAAAGATCGCCACGCTCGAACGCAGTTGGCGCGCCAGCGGTGTCTTCCCGCTCAAGGACGGCGGGCTGGTCTTCATCCAGTCCGGCGAGGACGAGACGCCACCCACAACCTACGCCGTCACACTCAACTTCGACCTGGAAATCCTGGCCAAAGAGCGTGCCGCGGGCACCGGCTCAACTTCATCACCCTCCGCTCCCTGACCGTCCCTCTCGCGCTGGTACCCTGCACCAAAGCCACGAATCCGCATCGCAGGGGGCATCCGCCATCGCGCCAGCACCAACACAAATCGGTCCCTACATCATCGAGCGTGAACTCTCGCGCGGCGGGATGGGCATCGTCTATATCGCCCGCGACCCTCGGCTGGACCGCCGCGTGGCGATCAAGGGGTTGTCGGCCCTGGCCTCTTCCGGGGCAGCGGGCCCACTGGATGAGTCGCACCTGGCGCGGCTGCAGCGCGAGGCCCGCGTGCTCGCTTCATTGAACCACCCCAACATCGTGACGATCTTCGGGATCGAGGCCGACGGGGAGGCTCCTTACCTCGTGATGGAGTATGTCGAAGGGCCGGAACTCGGCGAGCGGATGAGCGCTGCGCTCGACCTTCGCGAGGCCCTGGCAGTCTGCGCCCAAGTCGCCACGGCGGTCGAGGCCGCGCACGATGCGGGGATCGTGCACCGCGACCTGAAGCCCGCGAACATCCGGATCGGTCACGGCGGGCGCGTCAAGGTGCTGGACTTCGGCCTTGCTCGCGAGGCGGTGCGGCCGCCATCGGGCAACCTGAGCCCGCTGCAGCGTGATGCGGCGACCATCTCCGTGGGCATCCATACCCAGCAGGGGCTGATCCTGGGCACCCCCGGCTACATGTCGCCGGAGCAGGCGCGGGGCGAGGCGATCGACAAGCGGACCGATGTCTTCTCGCTCGCGTGCGTGGTGTTCGAGTGCCTCACCGGCCGCCGAGCCTTCGCGGGCCGGACCACCGCCGACGTGATCGCCGCGACGCTGACGGCCCAGCCCGACCTCGCGCTGCTGCCCGCGGCCACCCCGGGCGGGCTGCGCGATGCGCTCAGCGCCGCTCTGGAGAAAGAAGCGAACCTGCGATCGGCGAGCGTCTCGCCGCTGCGGCGGGAGCTCGAGGCCGCGCTCGTCTCGCTCAGCGCCTCGACGGTCTCGGCCGAGCGGGCCGCGCCGCAGGCGCTCATCCGCGAGAAGCCCGCAGTGGTCACGGTCACGCCGCGCCCCCGCCCCAGCACCCCGGTGATCGGGCGGGCCGATGATGTCTCCAAGCTGACCGCCGCGCTCGCGGCGCACCGGCTCGTCTCGGTGGTGGGCGCGCCGGGCAGCGGAAAGTCCCGCATCGCGTGGGAGCTCTCGGGATCGATCGCCGATCGCGCCCGGAACATGCCCGGGCTGGTTGCTCGCGTCGACGGCGAGGGGCTCGCCGATGTTCCGTCGCTCATGCACGCGGTGATGCGCGGGCTCGCGGGTGAGAACGTCCAGTCGAATGGGACCTCCGTGCTCGCCCGAGCCGCCGAGCATGGGCTGATACTTGTGATAGACGAGTGCGACCACACGCGCGAATCGCTGATGATGGTCGTGCACGCGGTGCTCAACGCCGGGCCGAAGTCGCGGGTTCTCGTGGCGTCGCGCGATCCGCTGAACCTGCCGGATGAGCACGTCCATCGGCTCGGCTCGCTGAGCGTCCCGCGCGATGACGCGCCGGCGACCGAGGCGACCCTTGCCTCGCACGATGCGACGCTGCTGTTTGTCGCGCGGGCCCAGGCCTCTTGGCCCGACTTTGACCTGTCCGAGCGGTCGTGCCGCGATGTAATCCGGATCGCTCGCCGGCTTGGGGGGGTGCCGATGGCGATCGAGCTCGCCGCGGCCCGGGCCCGCCTGCTCGGCACCGAGCGGCTGCTGCACACCCTTGAGGAGTCGCTTCGTCCGGTGGCGCAGGAGACGGGGGGCGTGCTGACGCGTCAGGCGGTGGTCCGCGTCGCGGTTGACTGGTCGATCTCGATCCTCAGCCCGCGCGAGCAGCTCCGGCTGCGGCAGCTCGCCTCGCTCGTCGGCGGATTCACGCTCGACGATGCCCGGCAGGCCTGCGGCGACTCGTCGCACTCGGCGAGCGCGACGGCGGCGGCCGGTCGAGACGCGGTCGCGTCCCTGGAATCCCTGTGCGAGAAGCACCTGGTGATGCTGGGGATCAACGACCGGGGCGATGAGTGCTACTCGATGCACGCGCTGGTGCGCGAGGCCGCGCTCCGCCGCGGAGCACGCTGACGATCCCCACGGAGCTCGGGTGTAATCGTCGCTGCGCACTCTTCGGGGCTGCGCCCTATCCTTGCGGCTCCCCATGCCCCCCCTGCTGCAGCGCATCCTCGGCGTCCGGCGGACGTCGCCGTTCGTCCTCCGCAACTTCCGCTACGAGTTCATCTCGGTCGCGCTGATGGCCGCCGCGCTCGCGTGTGTCGATGTGAAGGTGCTGGGCGTGCTCGCGTCCAAGGCGTTCAACGCCGGGCCGTGGGTCATCACGCTCATCGCGGCCAGCGACGCCATCGCCAACATCACCAGCCTTTTCTGGACCCGCCACCTGCACGGGACCGACCGCGTGCGCAGCGCGAACATGCTGCAGTTCTGCGTGATCGGCTGCGTCCTGGGGATCGCGGCCGCCCCCTTCGCGGGGATCGGCGTCTTGATGCTGACGCTGATCGCGATCCTCGCCCGGGTCTTTGTCACGGGGATCATCAACGCCCGCACCGACCTGTGGCGGGCCAACTACCCCCGCGATGCCCGCGGCCGGGTGATCGCTCGCTTCACGACCGTCGGCACCGCGGTCATCGCGTCCGTTGCGCTGCTGATCGCGCTTTCCATGGATTTCAAGGCGGGCGCGGCCCACGCGCTGGGCATCACTTCCTTCGATTGGATCGAAGGGAACGCGTTCAGGATCGTGTACATCTTCGCGGCGGTGACGGCCTGCTTCGGGGCACGGACCTTCTCGCGGGTCCGCTGGCGTGGGCGAGCCTCGCAGATCAAGGCCGAGAAGGCCCACACCGCCGGGGGCGAGGTTCATTCGGCCTCGGCCCGCTCGATGATCAGGATCCTCGGGCGCGACCGCGATTATCGCCGGTACATGATGGCGCAGTTCGTGCTCGGGGCGCCGAACCTCGCCGCCGAGCCGATCTTCATCCTGTCGCTGGCCCCGCTGGGGATGAACTACACGGAGTCGATGGTGCTGACGCGCGTCATCCCCATCGTGGTGCCCATGCTCGTTGTCAACCTGTGGGGGCGTCTGCTGGACCGCATGCACATCGTGCGTTTCCGGTCGTACCACTCATGGGTGTTTGTGGTGGCGAACCTGCTGATGGCCATCGCGTTCATCACGCACAACCCCGCGACGCTCTACGCTTCGCGCGTGGTGCTGGGCATCGCGTTCGGCGGCGGGCTGCTTGCCTGGGAACTGGGCCACCACGACTTCGCCAAGCGCGAGGACGCGGCGGCGTACATGGGCATCCACGTGACGCTCACCGGCATCCGCGGCATCTTCGCGCCCTTCCTTGGAACGCTCATCTTCATGCCCCACGCGATCACGATGTTCGGGATCGAGTACCGATACCCGGGCATGGGGGCGTGGACCTTCGTGCTGCTGGCGCTGATCAGCGCGATGGGCGGGGTGATGTTCGTCCGGCTCTACCTGGACACCAAGCACCGCACGGGGCAGAGGCCCGGGCGGGATTGAAGCCGCGCGGAGGCCGGCTTATGACTTGACAGCCCCTTCGATGTCCGCCCGCTCCTTGCGGCGGCGTTTGAGCTCGGCATCGAGGAACTCCTCGATCGCGCCGTTGAGCGCGGTGTTCGGATCGGCCTCGACGCCGGTGCGGTGGTCCTTCACGCGGTTGTCGTAGAGCACGTACGAGCGGATCTGCGTGCCCCAGCCCTTGTCGAGTGTCCCGCCCGTCGCCGCCTTGATCTCGGCGCTGCGTCGCTCTTCCTCGATCTGTTCCAGCTTGGCCTGGAGGATCGTGAGGCACTGCTTCTTGTTCTGGGGCTGATCGCGGTAGGTGCTGCTGACGACCATGATGCCGGTGGGGATGTGGACGACGCGGACGGCGGTGGCGACCTTGTTGACGTTCTGCCCGCCCGGGCCGCTGGCGCGGACGAAGGGGGTGATCTCGAGGTCCTTGTCGGGGATCTCGACGGTCGTCTCCTCGAACTCGGGGGTGACTTCAACGCTCGCGAAGGACGTCTGGCGCTTGCCCTGGGCGTTGAAGGGCGAGACGCGGGCCAGCCGGTGTGTTCCGCGCTCGCACTTGAGGTAGCCGAACGAGTTCGCGCCGCTGACCTTGAGCGTCACCGAGTCGAGCCCCACCTCCGAGCCGTAGGACTTCTCGATCTCCTCGATCTTCCACTCCGGGTGCCACTTCTCGAAGAAGAGCAGGTACATCCGGAAGAGCATCTCGCACCAGTCGTTGGCCTCGGTGCCGCCATCGCCGGCGGAGATCGTGAAGAAGCAGTTGCGGTGGTCGTGCTTCTCGGCGAGGAGCGACAACCTCTCGACCTTCTCCATGTCCCTGGCCAGTTTGAAGAGCGCCTCGTCGGCCTCTTTCAGCAGGTCGTTATCCCCGACCTCGCGGGCCATCTCGTAGGCGACCTTGGCATCCTCGAAGCCCGCGATCAGAGCCGAGAGCGGCTCGACCTGGGACTTGACCTGCTTCATCTCGCTGACGATGGTCCGGGCGGCGTCCGGCTTGTTCCAGAAGTCCGCCTCCTCCATCTTGGTTTCGAGTTCTTTCTGTTTGACCCTCTTCGCGTCGTAGTTAAAGAGAGTCGCGGATCGTCAAGATCCGCGCCTCGAGATCGGCGATCACAGGTCCGTGGGCGTCGTAGTGCATGGGGCGGACTATAGCAGGGTCGGCCCGCGCCCACCACGGCCTACAGGCCATCATCGGGGAAGGCTTCACGCAGCGCCGCGCGCAGCCGCTCGGCCACGATTTCAAAGCCCGGCCTGCTTGGATGAAGCTCGTTGTGCCACTGGTCCGCCCGCGTCAGGGAGCCCTGCGTCTGCGCCAGCACCATCTGGTTCAACGGATCATCCGCGAGTTCCTGGAGCATCATCGCGAAGCGGGATAGGACCAGCTTGACGACTTCGAAATACTCGGTCTGGCTCCAGCCGCGGTACACCAGCGAGGGTTCGAGCCACGGCCCGACGCGGCACAGCCCCGCCACCGAGACACCCTTGCCGAATGTCTGGGGGTAGTCGTAGCCGTGGACGATCAGCTTCGTGGTGGGCGATTCCTCGTTGCGCAGCCTGATCAGGTCCAGATAGCCCTTGCGGATCACTTCCAGTATCGCGTTGAGGGGGGCCTCGTCGACCGCATCCGCCGGGTCCAGCGCCTCGCTGCGTCGTTTGATCCAGAAGAGGAACTGATCCCCCGCGATGTCGTTCCCGCCGCCGGAGAAGAGCAGCGCGCGGAACGGCCGGCCCGCCAGAGCCGCTGCCGAAAGCTCATTTCGGAGCACGATCCGCTGCTCGACCCCCAGCATGCCCTGCACGGTGTGGCCGTAATGCGCGAGGTTGTAGATTCGGCACCGCACCTTGTCGGCGTTGAGCTGCTTCTGCAGGTGCGTGATCGCTCCCCCACCGGTGCCGAGCACCTGCGGGTAGTCGAACCATGAATCGCCCTCGGCCAGGATCGTGAACGGTGGCGAGACGACCCCGGTCGTCTCGAAGGCGAGGCCGCGGCGGGAGGCCGCTGATTCCTTTTTCAACCACGCGTTGAACTCGCGCTCGCGCCGCTTCTGCTCTTTGCCGATGGCCAACCGCTGCTCGCGGCGTCTGGCCTCATCCTGCTGCAACTGCTTGCGCTCGTCCGCGGGCCGTCCCACGGGCACCGAACGCCCGGCCGCCTTCTTTGTAACCTTCCGGATGACTTTCTTTGTCGGCTTCCGCCCGGACCCGACCACTCTGCGCTTAGCCATGGTGCGTGCTCCTTATGGAACTGCCACCATGCTAACAACCGCCAGAACCTTGTTATTTTTTCTTGACCGCCTCGTTCACATCGCGGACAAGCCCTTCCCACATCGCGCGGTCCTGCGGGAAGCCGGTTTTCTTGCCCGTCTTGGGGTTGGTCAGACCTTGGGCGGGGTTGAGAGGAGCGTTCACCGCCTCGCTGAGCAGGATCCGCTGGAGCGTCCCCCGGAGCACCTTGCTCTCCTCGCCCGTGTCTTCATAGACAATGACAACGTGCTCGGTCAGCGAATCGGCCCCGCCGCCGCCCAGGAACAGCCGACCCACCATATAGAGTCCGCCGAGCAGCATGACCGCGGCGATGGTCCATCCGATCCAGGGCTTCTCTTCGATTAGGCGCCGCATCTGACACCAGCCTTCCGCCATCTCACTGCGAACCCGCAGAGACCATGAACTTGCCATCGGGGTATTTGTGGCCCCACGCCAGGTCGAACCCCGCATCGGAGCCGAAGCGATCGCGCCCCGCCAGTTCCACCTGGTCGTAATCCTCGACGCGCAGGTCGCCCATCACCGCGTTGCACTTGCCGAAGCGATCGAACGAGTTCTCGAGGCGTCCGGTCGCGAACTTGCTGCCGAAGTGCCGCGGGATCCAGTCGATCGCGTCGATGGCGATCACGACCTCGCTTGAGCGCGGCAGCTGCCGCACCGGCCGTCCCGAGACGCCGATGTAGAACTTCGACCCGCGGTAGGTGATGGTGTCCTGCTCGGTGTCGTTGAACCAGTACTCGGTGATGTAGTCCTTGTCGAACTCGATCAGCATGTCGTCGTTGAGGTCCTTGCCCGCGAACGATCGCGTCGGGGTGCCCTCGATGTCGTTGAGCACCGCGCCGTTCTCGTCCATCCACGAGGTGATGCTCGTCACGCCGGAAGCGGACGGGCAGCGGAAGATCTCCTTGTTGTCGTCCAGGTACGGCCCCAGGAGCTGCATGGCCTTCCAGCGCTCCTTGATGGCCGGGCCCACGCCGTTGCCGATGCGGCGAACGATCGGCAGGAAGGTCGGGTCCTTCTGATCAGCCCAGTACCCGCCCTGCGCGACGCCGATCTGCCGCAGGTTGCTCTTGCACTTGATGTCAAACGCCGACTCGCGCGCCTTGCCCAGCGCCGGCAGCAGGATCCCGATGAGGATGGCGATGATCGCCACCACCACAAGCAGCTCGATCAGAGTGAACCCCCTGCCACCCTTCCGCTCCCATGATCTTGGACAGAAGAACTTCGCAGCGCTCATGAGCGAACCTCCTTGCTCGAGGCGGCGACAACGGGTTTGCCCGTTCCGCCGCGGGGCCAGGTCACCTGAACAACCGTCTCGCCGGACTCACTCAGCGACTCCGCCGCCAACGTGTTGCCCGGGAGCGTCGAACCGCCGATGCTCAGCACGGGCTTGACCCCGGCGACGAACTCCCGTGCATCAAACTGTACGCGGATGCGGCGGCCCCGCCACGTCCGGGCGGCGCTCACCCATCCCAGGCTCGGCATCGGGCACGGATCGATCATTAATCCCTCCCACGTCGGGCGGATTCCCAGCACCCATTCCAGGCTGACACGGTTGAGCCAGGCCGCCGACCCCGTGTACCAGGTCCAGCCCGCCTTGCCGGGGGTGTCCGAGAGCGGCCCGTCGACGTTGCCGGGCGTGACATACGGTTCGGCGCGGTAGGCATCGGCGTTCTGCCCGCGCCGAGGCGGGGACACGCTGTTCCAGATCCGCTGCGCCGCCGCCGTATCGCGCCGCTTGCACGCGGCGGCCAGTGCCCAGGTCGCGGCGTGCATGTAAACGCCGCCGTTCTCGCGCGAGCCCGGGGAGTATCGCGTGATGTACCCGATGTCGTCGCGCGGCTCGCTGTAGGCCGGGTGCAGCAGGAGCGGGCCCATCTCGGCCAGCAGCGTCTGCGAGGTCTCGCGCCAGGCCGAAGCCAGCCGCTCTTCCGTGCCGCCATCGGTGAGGATCGCCCACGTCTGGCAGTTCAGGAAGATCTTGCCCGCTTCGCAGGGCTCGTCGCCGATCCACTCCCCGCTGTCGAGCGTCGCGCCGCGGTAGTACTTGCCGTTCCAGGCGTGCGTGTTGATGGCTTCGAGCAACTTTTCGCGCCGCGAAGCGAAGTCGCGCGCAACGGCCGCATCGCCCGTCTTCTCCAGGACGTGGGCCCAGTCGCCGAGCAGGCCGACGAGGAACCACGCCAGCCACACGCTCTCGCCCTTCTCGTCCACGCCGACGGCCGACAGACCGTCGTTCCAGTCGCAGGAGCCGATCAGCGGCAGGCCGCGCGGGCTGTGACGGCTGAACGACCGCTCGAACGACCGGCGGCAGTGGTCGAGCACGGTCGATCCCTTGGCATCATCCACGAACACCGCGTGCGCCTTGAGCAGCGACCAGTCGCCCGTCTCGCGGATGTAGTTGGCCACCAGGAACGGCAGCCAGAGGTAGTCATCCGAGCAGGCCGTGTGGTTGCCGAACTCCACGAGCGGGTGCCACCAGTGATACACGCTGCCATCGGCGAACTGGTGGGCCGCGTGGAGCATGATCTGGTGGCGGGTCCGCGCGGGGTCCAGCGGCAGCCATACCTGCGAGTCCTGCAACTGATCGCGGAAGCCGAAGGCACCGGACTGCTGGTAATAGCCGGTCCGAGCCCAGAGCCGCCCGCTGATCGACTGGTACGGCAGCCAGTAGTTGTTCAGCAGGTCAAAGTCGTGGAGTTCGGTCTCGACGTGCGCCGGCTTGAGCAGGTCGTCCCACATCTTGGAGGATGCGGGGAGCACGGCCGCGGCCGCCCGCTCGTCACGGTAGCGGTCGATCAAGGCCAGCACCTCGGCCTCGGTCGGAGCGATGGTGAGCAGGTAGTAGAGGGTGACGGTCTGCCCGGCCGCGATCGTCAGGTCGCCGCCGAGCGCGGCCGAGGCATCGAGGAAGCGACCAAAGGGCCGCCCGTCGGCCTGCCCCTGGCCGGGCTCCTGGGTCATCATCTCGGGGTTGCTGGTCTGGCCGTAGCGGCCGAGGAACTGCGCCTTGTCGCTGGTGGCGAGGGGCTTGTCGAATCGCCCCACCACGGCGTGAGCCGCGACGTAGGGCCAGGGGATGTTCCAGTGCTCCTTCTCGGTCTTGGTGGGCACGTCCCACATGTTCTTGTGCGCGATGATCGCCGAGCGACGCTCGTCGTGGCGGGTCGTGAAGAACAGGCGATGGAACTCACGCTTGGCATCGGGCGCGGTGCCGCAGCACCACTCAAAGAACGACGACACGCGGAGCCGCCGCGGCTTGTCTCCGGTGTTGGTCAGCTCGACCTTCCACACCTCGACGGGGTCGCCCGGCGCCACCGCGAGCGACCAGACGCACCTGACCTGGCTGTGCTGAGTCGCGAAGGTCGTGGAGCCCGGCGAGTGCTCGCACCGGTACGACTCATACTTGGGGAAGCACGGCGCTGGAGCGGCGGACCACACCTCGCCGCTTTCAAGATCGGCGATGTAGACGAACCGTCCGTGATGGTCCCTGATCAGGTCCATCTCCCAGCGCGTGAGCACGTTGAGCTGGCTGTTGTCGAGCCAGGAGAACCCGCCGCCGTTCTGCGAGACGACAAAGCCGTAGTGCCCGTTGGACACGACGTTGCACCAGGGAGTCGGGGTGCGGTGATCCGTGATGACGTACGTCTTTCCGGAGGGATCGAAGCGACCGTAGGCGTTGGCGAGCATGACGTTCCTCTGTGCGCTCGACGGGCGGGTTCGGTTCCGCCGGTCCTGAAAGCGTTTACACAAGCAGTTTCCATCCACTTCGATCCGCAGTCAAGCCTTGCACCTTCAGTTCGTCAAAAAAGGCCTCGATCGTTGCGAGAAAACGTCGCGCCATGGGATGGCACGCTCGCCTGATCGTCGTGCCGGAACGGACGAAAAAAGAAAGCGACGACCCTTCGCAGGATCGTCGCTCGGATCACACGTGAATGAATCTCAGAATCGTCCGGGCTCAGCGGCTGCGGCGGCGGAGGCCGGCGATGCCGACCAGACCGAACAGAGCCACAGCGCCGGGGGCCGGAACGCGGGTCGTGATGTTGCTGAAGATGGTCTCAGCGCGGGCGCCGGTCTCGGCGGCCTGGTTGTGCTGGGCGCCGAAGCCCATGTTGAAGGTGAAGTTCGAGGGCAGGCCGCCTTCGCCCGTGGTCCAGAGGATCGGGCCGCTGGAGACCCAGCCAGAGCCGAGATCGTAGAGGTACTCGATGGTCGAGGGGGTGCCGCCCATGGGGAGCGGGTTCACACCGTCGCCCGTGCCGGGGGTGTGGACGATGCGGAGGGAGATCTGGTTCGAGAACGGCAGGGTGCCGAAGGAATAGAACGGCAGGACGGAGCCGAAGGAGACGACCTCGCCGTTGGGGAGCTGGCCGAAGAAGCCGAGCCCGAAGAGGTCGCTGTGGATGCCGGCCTCAACCACCACGTTGTCAGACGCGACATGGGTGATCGTGACGCTGACATCCCATTCATCGCCGTAGTTGAAGTCGGCGGCGGTAGCGCCGTTATCGGTGGAGAAGTAGGCCTCGTGGCGGTTGGCAAAGCCACCAGCGCCGAAGCCCGTCTCCAGGATGGTCACCGAAGCGGGGTAGTTGTTGGTGATGGTCAGCTCGCTGTCGGGGCGGTCGCCGAACAGGTAGGGGATGACCTTGACGTTGTTGACGCTGGTGATGACGCTGCCCGAGGCGGCGCAGGCCAGACCGGCCACGGCGATGAACGAAGCGAGAGCAAAGCGAGTCTTCATGTGATCTCTCCTGGTGTTGGTCAACGGAATCGATGAGAAAGCAACACTCGGGCAGGAAGCCCGAGGGACACAGGCTGGGCCGCTGACCAACGGCACTCCACCATCCCTGCCTGAAACCGATTACAGGATGACACCGATTCTTCAGCGTGCAACCAAAACAGCCTCAGATTTCGCCAACATTTCAAGGTGAAACGCTTTACGGGGAGACCCCAAGCGAGATACCCAGACGGGCCGAACCCTCTCGGACCCAGCGATGTTGCCCAAACCACCGCCACACCCGCCCGGTCCGGGCGTTCTCGATCGCCAGAATCAACGGGCCCTGATCGATCGCCACGTGGTCCGGAGCAACCCACCCCGTGCCCAGATTGAACGAGTCGAAGAATCCGTAGCCCCCGCTCGCGGGATCGCGCCAGACCAGCGGCTTGCCATCGGGCGCCGTGAGCGAAGCAAAGTGCCGCAGCGCCGCGACCGAAGCCTCGGGTTCGAACATGATGGAGCATCCGGGCCCGTACGGCGCGATGGTGCCGTCACCGTGGTCATCCTTGGGGGCGGCGCTGACGTAGTCGTTGTCGGGCACCCAGCCCGGGACATCGATTCGCGCAGGGAAAAGTCCCGGGACGCGGTAGCCATCCTTGGCATCCATGGCCGTCATGCCCCACATGTGCTCGCTGGCGCGCACGTGCGCGTGCGGGCTCTGCGATCGCTTGGCGCGGTGCAGCGCGACAGCTCGCCGGGCGTTCTCCCACCAGTCGATGCTCGGCCGGTGGTCGATGCCGCGAGCCTTGGGATTGTCCGGGCCCGCCGCGGCGTAGTTGATCCAGCAGTGGGCGAAGAAGTTCGTAAAGAGCGCCCCCGACCACGGGAAGAAGGACATCGGCCCGGTGGCGGCGTGCTCGCCCATCATTCGGCGGAGCCGGTAGTAGACGTTGGGATGAACGCGGTGCTGATCGTTCGGGGCGCAGGCGGCGAGGAAGGCGACGAGCCTCTGCTCATCGCCCGCATCGATCCAGTAGAAGGGCGCCAGCGACCCCGGCCCGGTCGGGTTCTTCTTGTCATCGGGCTTCCAAGCCAGCGAGATCCAGCCGCGCTCGAAGGGCTTGGGCTCGTCGGCGGCCGAAAGGAAAAAGCTCCAGTCGGCGTTCTCGAACAGGCGGTCTGCGATGGCGGCGACCTCACCACCGAAGTAGGACGAGGCGGTGAGCAGACCGGCGAAGAGGATCGCCGAATCGATGGTGGAGACGACGACCTCGTAGCCTTGGGTGGAAGCGCCGGCGTCCGCGCCGTCCACGTAGTGAAAGAACAAGCCGGCTTTGCGATTGGTCGGATTCGCCTCGAGCTTGCGGACGATGAGCAGTGCCCGCTGCTCGGCCTGCTCGCGCGTGACCCAACCGCGTTCCACACCGATCGGGAGCGCTGACAACTGGAAGCCGATGCCCGCCACGCTCACGACGCGCACGCTCGAGCGGTCCACGACCATCCCCGTGCGCGGATCACAGGCGTTCCACAGGAACTGGAACGAGCCTCGCTGCACTTGATCCAGGAAAGCGGCATCGTCGTCCGAGAACGTGAAGGGCGGTCTCGACACCCCCGCTGGGGTGACCACGTTCACTTCCGATGTGGCCACTTTGCCCCCGTGCTGCTGGCGTCCCGCGGCGGCGGTGCCGCATCCCGCGATGATGGCGCACGCCATGGCGAAAAACAGTCCGCCGGTCCGCTGGCCTTGGCCTGAAACCGATTTCATACTCATGTGGCCAGTCTACCACTGGCGTTCGGCAGTAAAATTCCTCACACTCCTCACAAAATGCGACCAGACAAGAACTCATCATCCGCCCGCCCGGTCTCGAAAGCGGTTTCCATCGAGGATGTAGCCAGCGAGGCGAATGTCTCGACGGCCACGGTCAGCCGGGTGCTGAACAATCCGACGCTCGTCGCGCCCGCCACCGCTCTGCGCGTGCAGGAGGCGATCGCCAAGCTGGACTACCACCCCAACGCGATCGCTCGCGGCCTATCGACGCGCAAGAGCCATGTGCTGGGGCTGGCGCTGCCCGACATCTTCGGCGAGTTCTACTCGGACCTGCTGCGCGGCGCCGACGCCGAGGCCCGGCGGCTGGGGTATTACCTGCTGGTGGGAAGCGAGGCGGGCATCCGCGAGCGCTCGGTGCATGAGGGCGCGCTGGGCGTGGGGCTCGTCGATGGGCTGGCGGTGATGATCACCGAGCCGGACACCAAGCTGCTGCCCGAGCTCAAGAAGATGGGGCTGCCGCTCGTGGTGATGGATGCCGAATCCGCGGGCGACCGGGTGGACACGATCACGGTCGACAACGCGGTGGGTTCGCGCGAGGCGGCGACGCACCTGCTCGCGGCGACACCGGCGGAACGGTGCTGGTTCGTGGGCGGGCCTCGGGAGAACTTCGACACGCTCGAGCGTGCTCGCGCGTTCTCGGAGACGCTGGCATCGCGCGGGCACGCGGTGCGCGCGGACCAGGTTGCCTACGGGACGTACTCGATGGAATGGGGCCGGCAGTGGGCCGAGCGGATGCTCAAGGACAAGCGCGGGCTCAAAGGGGCGGCGGTGCTCGCGGGCAACGATGAGATCGCCTACGGCGTGATGACTGCGGCGGTTGATGCGGGGCTGCGCGTGCCCGGCGATGTCAGGATCGTTGGGTTCGACGACACGCGGCTCGCTTCGATCGTTCGGCCGCGGCTGAGCACGGTGCGCATGCCAGCGGGCGAGATCGGGGCCGGGGCGGTGCGGGCGCTGGTGGAGCGTGTGAAGAACCCGGACTCACCGGCGACGCACGTGAAGCTGCCCAGCGCGCTCGTGGTCAGAGAGAGCAGCGCGGGCTGAGGCCGCGCCGCGAGTCGTGATCCAGAGAACCCGATCAGCGAGCGCCGCGGAGCTGCGTGCCCTTGCCGTCGGCGTACTCCCAGATGGTGACCTTGATCTTCTGGCGGCCCCACTTGCGAGCGATCTCGTGGGTGGGGTACAGCACATCAAGACGACGCCCCTTGATCGCGCCGCCGCGATCGAGCACCGGGACGACCTCGCCATCGGCGTACCCGGGGACGCTGACGAGCGAGCCGAAGGGAAGCAGGTCGGTATCGGCCGCGACCATGCGCATCGCGTTGGTCCAAACCGAGTGATTGGTGGCGGTGTAGCCGTCATCGGTGCCCGGGCAGGAGCGAGCATCGGGGCTGTAGGCGGTGACGACCATGGTGATGGTGCGCGCAGCGCGGAGGGGCCGCCCGTTGAAGTAACGGGCGTAGCCCTCGGGGGGCGTGTAGATCTCTTCGCTGAAGCGCGGCGAGGGAGCGGGCTCGGCGACGATCTCGGGCAGGTTGTCGAGATCGCGTTCGATCGCGACGGCGGGGGTCACGCGGGCCTCGAGCGCGGCAGCGCCGGGGAGGTCCGGGCCCGATTCATTGGTGGCGAGGATGAGCCCCGGGGCCTCATCGAGGGCGACCAGCGCGGGGGCGGGGGTGCTCCGCTTGGCGAGCATCGCCGAGACGGCCGTCAGCCCGGCGAGCATGGCGAAGCAGGCGCACTGGACTGCGAACTGGGCCAATCGCGCACGACGGATGGTTTTGAGTCGTTTCTGGGTCATCGGGCGCTGTCTCACGGAAACCGGGGGTGCTCGGAACGAAGCCGCGTCCTGGCGGGGGGAGCATCCGATTTCGAGTCGAGGGGCTTTGCCGCGGTCCACCGTGCGGCTTACCCAAACCTAGCCCACGAAGGCGGGAGTGTATCTGGTAAACCGGGGATCGGCGTTCCGGTCATCAAGGTGAAGTCCCTACAGCCGACAAATGTTCCCTTTTTCAGCCCGATAACCGGGATGGATCATCGAGAGCGATCGGCGCAAATGTCTTCAACGAAGGGGGTTAGCAGCTGCGCTCGACTTTCCGAGCTTCGTGGCCGTCGAGTGGGCATGATCGCCACCAGTGGCTCCGATGCACTCAAGCGAGCCCTTACTACGGGGATCGAGTTGAGGCCACGGGCGCATCAGGCCAGCGGTTCAATCGTCGCGTGTGTCCAGAACGCTTTGGCATCTTCAAGACTGAATGTCCCGGGTGAGCGACCGACCGCGACGGCGGTCGCGACTGCCACACCGCGCCGGAGCGCGTGATCCCAGCGTTCAGCGCGAAGCCACTCGTGGAGGAGGCCCGCGAGCAGAGCATCGCCGCAGCCGATGGTGGTGGCCAGACGCTCTTGATTCAGACTGACACGGCAGGCGATCTCGGTCTCCGGGCCGATCATGATGGCTCCATCGGCGCCGCGGGTGGCGATGACGATCTCAACATGCCCGCCGTGCGCTGAGCAACAAGCCCGGGCTGCGTCGATGCACTGGTCGCGTGTCGCGGTTGGTCGCTCGGTGAACGTGGCGAGCTCGGCGCTGTTGAGTTTCACCATCCAGAGTTGCTCGTCGCGGAGGGATGCGGCGACCTCATCGGCGGCATCGATGACAATGCGGGCGCGGTTCGCTCGGCAGCGTTTGATGAGGTCGCGATAATGCGCGAGGGGGAAGCCCGCGGGCAACGAGCCGGTGAACACCATGATGGTGCCATCGTGCGCGAGCGCCGCGATGTCATCACAGATGCGATGAACATCCTCCGGGCCCACCGGAAGGCCCTGCTCGCGGATGTGTGTTTCGGTGCCGAGGACCGGGTCTCGGATGGTGATGTTCTGGCGGGTGCGGCCCGGGACGGCGAGCAGGCGGGCATGCACGAGCCCGTCGCCGATCGCGCCCAGGCTCGCTTCAAACCATCGGCGCTCGTGCTCGCCGATGAAGCCCGTCGCGATGCAGGGCGTGCCCAGGGCAGCGAGGGTGCGGGCGACGTTGATCCCCTTGCCCGCGGGGTACGAGCCGAGATCGCGTGCGCGGGCGTTCTGGCCCGCCACGAAGCGGGGCACCTCCAGAACGCGGTCCACCGCGGGGTTGAGGGTCACGGTGACGATGGCCGGATCGGGCATGTGCGGCGATCATCGCGGGGGCCGGTCGCGGCGACAAGCGTGGCAGCGCGGCGAGAGGTGCCGATCACTTTTCCGCGACTATGTAGCAGATCCAGCCCGGATCCGGCGAGCCGCGCAGAGCGGGCTGGAAGTCGCCATCGCCCTCGCCCGACTCTTCATCCCAGCCCTCCCAGTAGATGGTGCTGCTCTTGAACCCCGCATCGGCGAGCACATCGCGGATCTCGGGGAGGCTCCAGAGGCGCCACTCGTAGGTAAAGGCCTTCTCCATCTTGGAGCCATCCTTGAAGGCGAAATGGATGTGGCAGACGGCTCGGTCATCGACGGGGTTGAAGTCGGCCTGGTCCCAGATGTAGGTGACGCCGCCCTTGAGCGGGCGCTTCTCCTTGAGCACGCGGAAGGCGTCGTAGCCCCCGTAGGCATCGAGGAAGAAGATGCCTTCGCGGGCGAGGCCGGAATGAACATGCCGGAAGTAGCGCAGCAGCGCCTGCCGGTCCATGAGCAGGAAGTACGAGAAGTTCATGGCGAGCACGCAGTCGGTGCGGGGGACGCGCGCGGTCATGACGTCGTCGCGGACGAGTTCGACACGGGTGCGGGCGCTCTCGGGGAGGGCGGCGACGTTGTTGAGCAGCCCCCACTCGAGCGTCAGGTGATCGAGGTCGACACCCCAGGCGCGATTGGTCCGGCGGCGGCGGACGAACTCGCAGGAGGTGTTGGCGGTGCCGCAGAAGTCTTCGCGGAGGGTGCGCGGCAAGCGCCCGCGGAGCTTGCGGTAGGTGGCATCGACGAAGTCGATCTCGGCATCGACGGCCTGCACAGCGCGCTGGTAGAGCTCGTGGCGGTCGGCGACCTGGGCCATGGTCGGCTTGCGGCGGATCTTCTTGAGCGCGTTGGGCACGTCCTGCTCCATGCATCCGCGAGCGGGGCCGAACACCGGCGGCTCGCGAGGGGCGGGAGTGTACGAAAGGGCCGGGAGCGCGTTACCCGCCCGCATCGGCGAGCGCCGCGGCGATGTCCCGCAGGCGGCGGGCCAGGTCGGCGAGGCCCGCGGCGGCGGCGGGGCCATCGTCGCGTTCCACACCGCGCCGCGCCTCGGGCAGGGGCCAGGACGAGTAGCCCGAGTCTTCATCCGGGGCCATGTAGGTGTTCTTGAGCCATGGGCGAGCCGTCAGCCCCGCCTCGCGCATCCAGCGGCGTTCGAGGCCGATCAGAAGGCGCGACAGGGCCTGGGTCTTTGCATCATCGAAGGACCCGGACTCGACACCGGCGCGGAGGCGCTGGTCGAACGAGGCGGCCGCCAGTTCCAGCTCGTCGCAGGCCGCGCGAGCGGGGGCGGTGTCAAGGGCGATGCCGCGTTCCTTGGCTCGCTTCTCGAGGGCCGAGAGGTGGCGGCGCGTCGCGGGGGGGATGCCCGCGGGCTCGATCGGGACGATGTCGGCGCGGGCCATGCGAGCGGTCACCACGTTGACAACGGCGGTAACCATGCGAGCGGGCTCGTAGTCCTCCCCCACCACCAGGCGATACCAGGTGAGCGTGTCGTAGTTCGAGTGGTACGCGGTGCCGCGCCCGCCGCTGCCCCCGACGGACATGCAGGGCACGCTCGCGTGGAAATAGAAACCAACGTGGTCAGACCCGCCGCCCATGGAGCGGACCTCGGGCTCGACGGCTGTGTCATCCGGTGCGGTGGCGCGGGTACGCGTCAGCCACTCATCGAAGGCGGTGATGTCGGTTCGGCGAGCGGCCGGGACCTCGCGGGCGGCATCGATGATCACCTGCGCGAGCGTCGGCGAGCCCGAGGCGCCGAAGAGCGGGCCCATCGCGGCCATATCGAGGTTCATGTAGCAGACGGCATCCTTCACCAGCGCCGCGCGGTGGCCTTCGACCCATTCTGACGAGCCGATGATGCCGTGCTCTTCAGCGCCCCACGCGGCGAAGACGATGGTGCGCTCGGGAAGCACACCGCGCTTGGCGAGATCGGCGAACGAGCGAGCGGCTTCCATGAGGACGATCAGCCCCGCCGTCGGGTCCGAAGCGCCGAAGCCCCACGCATCGTGGTGGCAGCCCAGGATGACGGTCTCATCGGGGAACTTTGTGCCGCGGAGCGACGCGGTGATGTTGGC
>JBIPMO010000149.1:0-7459 GCA_044369085.1 Phycisphaerales bacterium | reverse complement strand
CAAGTGCGAAGACGTGATGGTGCTCGACCTGCGGGGTCGGTCGCAGATGACGGACTTCTTCATCATCGCGAGCGGGACGAGCGACCGTCAGCTTCGGTCGGCGGCGGATCACGTGGCGCAGTCGGCTAAGAAGAGCGGGATCGGTGTGTACCGGTCGAACCTGGATGAAGCTCGTGCGAACTGGATCCTGGTGGACCTGGTGGACATCGTGGTTCACGTGCTGATGCCCGATACGCGGCGGTACTACGACCTTGAGATGCTCTGGGGCGATGCGCCGCGGATCTCGTGGCAGCGGGACAGCGACAAGGCCGAAGCGGCGGCGGCGCAGCGAGCAACGGAGCGGAATCGCGCGGGCCTGACGCCCGGCGACATTCTGCCGGGTGGTCGTCGGGGCTGAGTCTCTCGGCCTGGTCGCGGGGATTCTGGGGCTCTTAAGAGATTTCGAGGCGGTGGCGCGGGCGGAACGCCGCGTGGTTGCGGCTTGGCGAATCCGCGCGATGGCGGGTGTCGAAGACGAGATCCGGTGCGTTGCCGTGTTGGCGATGCCCGAATCACACGTATCAGGAGCCAGAACATGAGCGTATTGGGTGCTGTCGGTGCGCGCATCGGTCGTCCCGCTCTGCTCGTCGGAGCGATGGTGATCGCGACGGGAGCGGTGCTTGCGCAGGGGTCGGGTGGGCGGACCGTTGTTGATGTGGTTTCGACGGATGCGAGGTTCTCGACGCTCGCCAAGGCGGCGACTGCGGCGGAACTGATCGAGCCGCTCGGCGGCGAGGGGCCGATCACGGTGTTTGCGCCGACGGATTCGGCGTTCGCGAAGGTGGACAAGGCGACGCTGGAATCGCTGCTGAAGCCGGAGAACCGTGATCGGCTGCGCGGGGTTCTGACGTACCACGTTGTTCCGGGCAGGCTGACGGGCGCGGACCTGGTGTCGCGTTCGGGGGCGACGACGCTGAACGGTCAGCTCGTGGGCTTCACGTTCGTGGATGGGACGCTGCGGGTCAACGGGGCGAGAGTGACGCAGATCGATGTGAACACGAGCAACGGGGTGGTGCACGTGATCGACGGAGTGCTGATTCCGCCGGTGGCCGAAGCCGCGGCCGAGCCCGCGCCGATCTCGTCGGGGGCGATGGCGGCTCTGGAACTGATCGATCGCGCGATCAGGCGCGGCGTGCCGCTGTTCAACGAGGGGCAGGTCGAGGCGTGCCTGGCGGTGTACGGGATCACGTGCCGGGCGCTGATCGGGCTTGGGGCCAACGACATCCCCGCGGAGGTCGTGCGCGACATCAAGGGTGCGATCGACGAGGCCAACAACGAGCACGATCCGTCCGAGCAGGCGTGGATCCTGCGGCGTGCTCTTGATCGAGCCAGCGAGACACTGTCGGGGCAGCGTTTGATGCCCGAGCAGGGGGCGACTCGGGGGACGGCCCGGCGCCGCGGTTGAGGTTGTGAACGAGAAGAGGGAGCATCGCTGCCGGCCCGCGACGGATCATCGCGGGCTGGTGGCCTGCGCGGGCGGCGCGGGATCCGGTGTCGAGCGATCGGAGGGCGGTGCTGGCCGCGTGGTCCCGCGTGACCTACAACCTTGTGCATGACATCGAACTCTCCCATCTCGGCGCTCCATCAGCAGGCGGAGGCCTCGTTTCTGGTGTACGGATCGGCCGAGTCCGGGCCCGCGGCTCGCGTGGTGGAGACGTTCGGCGAGATCGAGGGTGAGTACGCGGCGCTGCGGAAGGGGTGCGTGCTGCTGGACATGCCGCAGCGCGGGACGGTGCGCGTGACGGGGGCGGACAGGGTCGAGTTTCTGAACCGGATGGTGACGCAGGAGCTCAAGGGGCTGCGGCACTTCCAGGGTCGCGATGCGCTGTGGCTGAACCGCAAGGGGCGGATCGATGCGGACCTGCGGCTCGTGGATCTTCCGGAGCAGACATTGATCGATGTGGACCTGCTCGCGGCGGCGGGGGTGGCGAAGTCGCTGAGCGCGTTCGTGTTCTCCGAGAACGTCGAGTTCATCGATGCGACGGAGCAGTGGCACCGGCTGGCGTTGCACGGGCCGACCGCGCTGCGGCTGATGCAGGCGGTGTCGGAGGCGGTGGATGGCCCGACGCTGTCGGACCTATCGGAGGGGATGGCGACGCGGGTACGGATCGCGGGTCACACCGTGGTGGTTGATCGTGCGGACACGGCGGGGGAAGTCGGGCTGAGCCTGTTCATGGAGGCGGGCGGGGTGGAGGCGGTGTACCACCAGTTGCTGGAGCGCGGTCTGGATGAGTCGGGCCACGGCGGGGTGATCAATCAGAACGCGATCCGGCTGCGTGCGGCGGGGTGGCACGCGTACAACATCGCGCGGATCGAGGCGGGGACGCCGATGTTCAACATCGATTTCGGGACGAGTTCGCTGCCCGCGGAGACGGGGGTGATGGGCCAGCGCGTTTCGTTCACGAAGGGTTGCTACCTGGGGCAGGAGGTGGTGGCGCGGATGAACTCGCTCGGTCACCCCAAGCAGACGCTGGTGGGTCTGCGGGTGGAAGCTCCGAGCTGCCCCCCCGGCCCCCCCGGTGCTAGAGACGCTCAGCCGGTGAGCGGGTCGGCGGTGGCGGTTGGGGCTGGTGCGGAACTGACGCAGGTGGGGACGGTGACCAGCAGCACGCGGAGCCCGATGCTCGGCGATGCGGTCGTGTGCTTTGCGCAGATGAAGTGGGGGAATCACGAGCCGGGGACGAAGCTGATGGTGGATACGGATGCGGGGGTTCTGCCCGCGACGGTGCAGGAGTCGCTGGTGTTCTGGCGGCGGGGGGATTGAACCCGCGGATCAGGGGCAGCCAGCGCCGAAGTTGGCGAGCACGCTGGTGATGTCGCTGAAGTTGACCGCGCCGCTGGAGTCGGCATCGCCCGGGCCTTCGCAGGTGAGGTACTGGGCACCGAAGTTGGCCAGGACGCTGGTGACATCGGCGAAGGTGACGGTGTTGTTGTTGTCGGCATCGCCCGGGCAGTTGCTGGCGATGCAGAGCACGATGCGGACGCGAGCGGGGTCCTTTGGAACGTTGAGACCGGTGACGACGACCAGCCCGTCGGCCTCGGCGGTGGTTGCGCCCGACTGAAGCAACGCGTTCGTGGCGAGGTCGAAGGCGAACCAACTGACCTGGGTGCCCGCGAGCGGATTGAAGTTGGTGGTGCGGCGCGGGGCGAAGTCGGTGGTGGTCTGCGTGTTCAGGTCGTTGTCGATCGGGACGATGGAGAGCCCGGTCGAGAAGATCGTGGCTTCCCAGCGGTTGGGGAGGTCGATGAGGCTGTTCTGGTCCCAGTCGAAATAGCCCGCCCAGGTGCCCCACGGTTCGCCGAGGCTTGGATCGCCCGCGCCGGGGTCGGGCTGGCGTCCGGCGAGGATGGGGTCGGTGTCTGCGTTGAAGAAGCCGGGGTAGGTTCGCGAAGCGCGGTAGGTATCGACGAGGTACTGCACGCGTGCGCGGGCGGTCTTGGGCCCGCCGATGGCGGCGGGGGGCACGATCCACTGGGCGACATCGGGCCAGGGGTCGGGGTTGCCATCGGCGTTGTCGGGGGTTTCGAGGTTCCATTTCTCGACGCCGTGTTCGCGCTCATCCCACGAGATCATGAAGCCCATGCGAGAATCGTTGAGGGAGTCGATGATGGCTCGCTGGGCGGGGGACCAGGTGGCGGGGCCGTCCTGATCACGCTTGCCGTAGAAGAACCGGGTGAGCGGAAAGTCTCGCGCTGATGGCGAGATCCGGGTTGTCATGGTGAAGACATCGGTGACGCCAAGGGTCAGAGCGGCGGGCCCGACGAGGTTGGTCGGGAGGTTGTCGGTCCAGTTGCCCTTGAGGTAGTCAACGCGCCCGAGCGCATCGATCGAGAGGTCGCTGGCCGGGGTGTAGCTGATGGCAGCGCAGAACCGCTGCGGCTGCTGGCGGACGAGATGCGATGTTCCGCGCCCTCCGCCGCTATGGCCGATGATCGCGACACGATCGGCATCGATGGTGTGCGGCGAACCGGGGCGCAGCAGCCAATCGAGGATCCAGAAGACCCTGCGGCTCGTGTAGTTGACGATGGTAGCGCCGGCGCCGGGGGTGGTACGCGGCAGGCTGGTGAACGGGTCGAAGTTCGAGTCGTAGCCGAACCATGAAGTGTTGGTTCGATCGAGAACTCCCTCGACGTTGGCGAAGATGCTGTCATCGGGGGTGACGACGATGCCGGTCGTGAGGTCGAGGGAGATGTTGCCTCTCGCGGCGATGCCGGGGCGGAAGAGCTCGTACTCGCCACCGCCGCCGTGGAGCGCGATGGCGCAGGTGAGCGGCCCGGCGGGCGGAGCGATGAGCGGCTGGGTGATGGTGAAGACGTGCGGGACGCCGTTTTTGTTAGCGCTGGCGAGGACGGGGACATCGGGGCGTGCATCGTCGAAGTTGGCGCGGCCGTCGGCCCAGATGACGTAGGCGCTATACGGGTGGCCGCCCGGGGTGTTTCCAGAGAACTGGAGGTGCGGGCGGACCGGGTCGTTGACGGGGTCGTAGTTGAAGAACGAGGAGGCGCTGTTGGCGGCGTTGACGACGACGCTGCCGGTGTTCACGGCGGCGAAGAAGAGGTTGCCCGCGGAGTGCGGGGTGTAGGCGAAGGCGCCTTCGTTCGCGAGCAGGCGATAGAAGCCGCCGCCTGGGGCGGGGATCGCGAGGCGGGCGTTCGGCTGGAGCTGCTGGAGGCGGCTGCCCGTGTACTCGGGGAAAAACAACCTGCCGATGCGGGTCATGTTGGCGGTGGTGACCTGAGCGGCGGCGGAGGAGTAGATCTCGACGGTGTCGGTCGGGTTGGCCGGTGGGGCGGGGAACTCCCATACCACAAAGACCTGGCCCTTGGCGTACCAGGCTCGAACGTTGGTCGGCTGGGCGGCGGCGAGGGCGGTGATGGCCAGGACGGCGATGATCGCCAGGAACGATCTGAACACGACGACGTCTCCGATCGCGAGCGAACGATAGGCGAACGGCACAAGGGCGCGACGGGGCACCCGTGAGACCTCCTGGTGGTGCTCGCTGGGGAGGGGAGCGAGGGCGCGGGCGTGGAGCGGCGCGCAAGCCGTGATTATTTGCGAATTTTGGGAGCAACGATCTGACGTTGCATTCACGGCTGTGCGTCGCCAGGGCGTAGGAGCGCTGGCAGGTCCTGCGCGCCGTGCAGGACGCGGAGGATGTGAATGGGGTTCACGTCTGAACGGTAGACGATCAGGTAAGAGTGGACCGCCCAGAAGCGAACGGGGCGCATCGTGAGGTCGCTGCGCTCGTGGCCCGCACCGGGATTCTCGCCGAGGAACCGCACCGCTTCTTGAATGCGGTGTTTCACACGCTTCGAAGCGTCAGGACTGCGGTCCAGGAGATAGAGCAAGATGTCTCGGATGTCTGCTCGGGCTTGCTGGGTGACGAGCGGTCGTGTCATCCGGCCTTGCCCATGCGGCGGGTGTTCTCGATGCGACTGATTTCAGCGTCGAGCTGCTCGAACACGGCCTCGCTGTCGATGAGTTCGCCGCGCTCGGATGCCTGCCAGCCCTCTTCGATCTTGCGGCGGGCTTCGGCGATCGCGGCTTGCTGGTCGCGCAGGAGGCGAACACCCTGCGCGATGACTTCATCCGCCGACCGGTTGGCGCCCGAGGCGATGCGCTGGGCGACAAACTCGGCGAGGTCGGGGGGTAGCGGCGAGTGCGGGTCGGTGGACATACCGAACTCTAGGATCGCTCACTTCCCGGCGTAATCGATGACGCGGGCGATCTCGTTGCGGAGCTCGTGGCGGTGGACGACGCGGTCGACCATGCCCGCACCGAGGAGGAACTCGGCGGTCTGGAAGCCTTCTGGGAGTTCCTGGCGGATGGTCTGCTGGATGACGCGGGGCCCGGCGAAGCCGATGAGGGCCTTGGGCTCGGCGAGGATGACATCGCCGAGCATGGCGAAGGATGCCGAGACGCCGCCGGTGGTTGGGTCGGTGAGGACGGAGATGAAGAGACCGCTCGCATCGTCGAAGCGGGCGAGGGCGGCGGAGGTTTTGGCCATCTGCATGAGCGAGAGGCCCGACTCCTGCATGCGGGCGCCGCCGCTGCAGGAGACGATGATGAGCGGGAGATCGTTGTCGGTGGCGTGCTCGATGGCCCGCGTGATTTTCTCGCCGACCACGCTGGAGAGCGTGCCCATGAAGAAGGTGAGGTCGAGGCAGGCGAGCATGACCGGGCGGCCCTTGATGAAGCCGCGGCCGGTCTGGACGCCCTCGCGCTGGCCGGTTTTCTTCTGCTCGGCTCGGAGGCGGTCGGTGTAGGGCTTGAGGTCGGTGAACTTGAGCGGGTCGTTGGTGATGAGGCCCTCGAACATTGGCTCGAAGGAATCATCATCGACGAGCTGGCGGACGCGCTCGGTGGCGGAGATGCGGAAGTGGTGGTCGCACTCCGGGCAGACGTGCTTGTTGGCCTCCATCTGCTTGCGGTAGATCATCGCGGTGCAGACGGGGCAGCGGAGCCAGAGTCCCTCGGGGACCTTGCTGGTCTTGGCGTTGGGGACGTTTCCGGGGGCGGGGGCCGGGGGGCCGGGGGAATCGACGACGGTTCGGGAAGTGACCTGGGTCACGCGTGGATCTCCCGAGTGGGTGGGGGCGGCTGACGCGGGGCTGGGGGGGCAGAGGCAACTCGCCGTGGAGGCCGAACGGGATCCGTCCCGTCGGGGGTGGTCGAGGTCAGAGGATACCGGATGGTTGGGAGTTGGTCGAGAGTCTTTGCGTTTGGTTTGGGTTGTGGATGGGTCGGGGCGGCCCTGGCTAGCGTCGGAGGCCCGCGAGCACCTGGGGCCACATGGCTCGGGGCTTGCCGAAGATCGCGCTGGCGGCGACGAGGACATCGCAGCCGGCGTCGCGCACTTTGGCGGCGTTGGTGGGGGCGATGCCGCCATCCATCTGGAGTCGTTGCTGCGGGCGGAGGGCTTTGCGGATCTGGCGGGTCTTGTCGAGGGTGGACTCGATGAAGGCCTGGCCGCTGTAGCCGGGGTTGACGGACATGACGAGGAAGAGATCAAAGACGCGGAGGTAAGGAAGGACGGCATCGACGGGGGTGGGCGGGTTGAGGGCGAGGCCCGCGGTCATGCCCGCGGCGTGGATCTCGCCCGCGAGGGCGGCGGGGTCGTAGCCCTGTGAGAGCGGTGAGAGCCCGGTGCCCGCGTGTGGGTCGAGGGCGGGCTCGATGTGAAAGGTGAGGTTGTTCGCGCCGGCCTCGGCGAAGGGGCGGATGTACTGGCGCGGATCAGTGACCATGATGTGGACATCAAGGAAGGCCTTGGGCAGGGCCTTGCGCAGCGAGGCGACAAGAGCGGGGCCCATGCTGAGGTTGGGGACGAAGTGGCCATCCATCACATCGATGTGCAGGAGTTCCGCTCCGCCATCGAGCAGCCCGCCGTGGTCGGGGGCGAGGATGTGGCGCGAATCA
>JBIPMO010000129.1:0-8028 GCA_044369085.1 Phycisphaerales bacterium | reverse complement strand
CAGGGCCCTTCGCACCAAGCGCGAGTCTCGACCCGAGAAAAAGCACGGCACCATGCCGATGTGACCCCCCGGATCCGCTGGCGTGATCCATCCGTCTCGCGACCATCACACAACCTTCTCCGCCCATCACCATCATGACCGCCAACACATCCACCGTCCCGCCTGAGCACATCGCCGTCATCACCGCCGCCGTTGCCGAGATCCTCGGCGATGTCGCCCGCATCGTTTCTATCACCCCGATTGCCGCGCCGCACCTCGTCAGCACGCGCTCCGCCTGGATCGTCGAGGGACGAGCCGCGCTCATGGGATCACACCGCCCGCACATCCATGGCGGCGGCTCGGCACGCTGGCGCTGATCGCTCCTCGTGCACGCTCACGCGCCATCCGATCAGCAGGACACCGCGATGGTCGCCGAAATCAGCAAGGACTACCTATGAAACTCCGCATCACCGTTGAGGGAAGCATCTACGAAGTCGAGGTCGAGCACATCGATCCGGCGCTGACTCTTACCGGCCGTCCCGCGGCACCCGCGGCCGCGACGGCGCCCGCGCCAGACCCGCAGCCCGGACCGACCACCGGCGTCGATCACTCCGTCAACGCGATACAGGTGCCGCCCTCGATCCCGCCCGCGGCGCCCGGGCCGCACGATATCTCGATCCACCTCGCCGCACGCATACAAGAAGTGCATATCAAAATTGGCGATGCAGTCCGTGTCGGGGATGCCATCCTCGACCTCGAAGCCACCATGGCCAACCATGGCAAGCTTCCCTTCGCGGGTACCGTGCATACCCGATTCGCGGGCGTCATCAAGGACGTACTGGTGAGGCCGGGAGACACCGTCGCACCGAATCAAACGCTCGTGCGCATCGACGGCTGACCCAGCGGGCCAGCCCGGCAACTCGGCTGGCTCACCGCGCTCGCGCACCGACTCAACAGAGCCGCTTGCACCACGAAGCGCCCGACCGGCCGAACGATCAAGGCGGCGACCGCCAAGCGCTGCAGCTACCCGCGAGTGCGCGCGCGTCCGGAGCTTCGGCTCATCGAGAAGAGCGTGGCTGAACCCCGGGATGTTCCCAACTACGCCCATTGACCTGACGTGAAGCTCATCACTGGATGATCTTGACCAAAGCGCCTTGGCCGATCCCCCGTGCGGGGCGGTCGATCACGGCGTCGATGCCCGCGGGCAGGTCGAGCACCTCGACCAATCCGGCATCGGCTCGGCCGAGACGCACGCGGTGCTCGACTACCTTGCCCTCGCGCACCGAGAACGCCCGCTGAACACCCGCGAACTGCACCGTCGCCGATTCGGGTACCAAGCGGGCCGCGGGGTCCGTGCCCGAGAGAATCCGGGCCCGGGCGAAGCTGCCGGGCTTGAGCGCACCTTGAGGGTTGGCGGCTTCGATCTCGATGCCGAACGAGCGCGTGGCGATGTCCACGGCGGGCGCGATTCGTGAAACCGCCGCGTCGAACGGATCCGGGAAGCCGTCGATCGAGATGCTCGCCGCCGCGCCGGGCTTGATGTCCCGGGCGAAACGCTCGGGAACCAGGCCCCGGAACTTCACGCGGTCGCTCGCGACGAGCCGGAACATCGGCTGGCCCTGGGCCACGATCTCGCCCACCGAGACGCTGCGTGCCGCAACGCGATAGCTCAGGGGCATCTCGGTCGGGGCGATCACGCGCGTATCGCGCAGACGCTGCTCGGCCTGACGCAGCGCCGATGCGCGCACACGCGCATCGGCGAGCAGCGACTGCGCCGTCAGCCTTTCGCCCTCGACCACCGTGTGCGCGACCTCGTGCTGAGTCTGGATGTCCGCGAAGTCCTGCTCGGAGATCAGCGGCGGGGTGCGTTCGTACAGCCGTCTGGCCCGGTCGAGCCTGGCCTTGGCGTTTGATTCCTGGGCGATCGCGCGCGAAACCAAGGGAAGCACCGACAGATCGATGTTCCCCTCGGGCAGTTCGCCAAGGCCAATCTTTGCCAGCGCTGCCAGCAGAGCGGCCCTCTGTTCCTCCACCGCCAGCTCGTAGTCGGTCGGATCGATGACCGCCAGCGTCACGCCGTGAGCGACCTGGTCCCCCAGATCCGACGAAATCTGGACGATCCGCCCGGGCACTTCGGCCGCGACGGTCACGTCTTCCTCACCGAACAGCGTCCCAGTCACCTCGAGAAATCGGTCCAGCGGACGGTTGACCACCGGGACCATTCTGACCTCGCGCAGCGCCGCATCCTCCTTCTTGGGTGGTTCTGCGTCTCGCTTGCTGCATCCGGAAGCCAGAGTCAGGGCGAATGCAACAGCCAAAGTGGATCCGATGGCGATGACTCCGAACGACGCCCGGGGGCGGCGAGGTGGATTGATCGGGGCCATCATGGGACTGAAGTACATGGCTCGAATCTCCCTGGCGGCGTGCTGGCTATCATAGTACTGACCAGTCAGTTCTGCCAACACCCCAGCCGGGCCTCGCGTTGACCAAGCGCAATCCAAACAGACCGGACGAGATCCTCGATGCGGCCGCGAGCCTCTTCGCGGTCAGGCCATTCCATGAAGTGCGGCTGGAAGACATTGCCGCTCAGGCCCGCGTGGGCAAGGGTACGGTCTATCTTTACTGGACGAGCAAGGAAGAGGTGTACCTCGACATCATCCGGCGCGGGTTCGCGGATCTGCTCGAGCGGCTCGATCTCGAGCTTGGGGCTCACCACGGCGATGTGTGGGACAAGCTCGGCGCGGTCGTGACGGGCCTTGTGGACTTCGCGTTCAAGTACCCCGGTGTCTACCGGATCATGCGGAGCGGCACGATCACGCCGGAAGACCCGGAACTCCAGCATGTCCGAGCGGCCCTATCCGAACGGGTGTGCGCCGTGCTTCACGGCGGCATTAGCGCAGGTACCCTCACCGATCCCTGCCCGGCGCTCACGACCCAATACATCCTGTCGTTCGTGCGTGGGGCGATGCTCTACCCCCCGCCGGGCATGACTCCGGATGCCCTGAAGGCGCACATGATGCACGTCTTGCGGCGCGGGATCGCACAAGGGGTCGCACGATGATCGTGCTCGTGCGCTTATCGAAGCCCGCACGCCGGGCCGCTCCCGGCCCGCGCTGCGCACCGGCCCGCGCGGTGATCGCCGCCCTGCTCCTCGCGGGCGGCTGCGCGACCGATCAGCGCGCTGATGTGGACACCTATCGCCGGATCAGCGATCCACCCGGCGATGTGCCGATGCTGAACGCCGGCGATCCCCTGTCACTCGTCGATGCTCTGCGACTGACCGCGGCGTACAACGAACAACTGGGGGTCCAGGGAGAGCGCTACATCCAGGCGCTGGCCGATCGGCAGCGCGCCGCCGCGACGCTCCTGCCGACGCTCGACGCCTTCACCGATGTCGGTCTGCAGGAGAACACCGGCGAACGCGGGATCGTGCAGACGGACATCGGGCTGACCGGCCAGTACCGCCTGCTGACGGGCATGAGCGATCTCCGCAGGGTCAGCGCCGCCGATGCACGGATCGAGTCTGCTCGCTGGCTGATCCTGGACCTGCGCGAGACGCTGCTGGTGCAGACGGCCGCCGTCTACTACCAGACGCTGCGCGCCGAGCGGCTTGCGGAGGTGCTCCGATCCTCGGTCCGTGCGCAGACCGAAAGGCTCTCGGATGCCCGGGCCCGCAACGAGGTGGGGTTCGCTCGTCCGCTTGATGTTTCACAGATCGAGTCGCAGGTATCCAGGACGAAGACGCAGCTCATCGCCGCCGAGCGTGAAGCCGGCGCTGCTCGCAGCGCGCTGGCGCTCCTGACCAACGCGGATGTGCGCTTATCCAACCTCACGGATGGATTCGACGGCATGGAGACCGGGCGGTCTCTCGACGAGCTGATGGCTCTGGCGCTCGATCACCGACAGGACATCCTCGCCGCGCGGGCCGATGCCGAGGCGGCGCGGTCGCTCGTGGATGCGGCGATCGGTCAGTATGCGCCGAGCATCTCGATCAACCTCGACTACTTCCTGCTGGGCGCGCCGCGCGACCCCGCGCCATCGCTGGCATCGCTGCTGTCGATCCGCCTGCCGATCTTCACCGCCGGGCGGATCGAGGCCGAGGTGCGCGGGGCGTGGTCGGCCTTCCGCGAGGCCGTGCTCACCTACCACCAGCGCCTGCGCGAGGTCCGCAGGGACGTTGAGACCGCGCAGATCCGGCTGGAGGCCTCGGTCAGGCTCGCAGCCGAGCTGGAGACGCAGGTGCGCGTCGCCTCCCAGGCGTTCGAGCTCGCCGAGGCTTCATATCAGGCCGGGCTGGGCACCAACCTCGAGCGCGTGGTAGCCCAGGACCAGATTCTGTCGGCCGAGCTCGAAGCGGTGAGCGAGTCCTTTGTCACCAAGACCTTGTACCTGGAGCTTCTTCGCTCCTGCGGGCTGCTTGGCAGCGGCATGATCGGCGCCCCATTGCCTGAAACAACCGACGAGATGCGTGTCGCGCCGGACTCGCCCGTGCTCGATCGCGGCAGGACCGGATCGGGAGTCCCGAGCGCGGACCGGGGAGGCAACTCGTGAAAGCGTTCGCCAATATCTGCATCAAACGGCCCGTCTTTGCCGTCATGCTCATCGCCGCGCTCGTTGTGGTGGGGTCGGTGGCCTTCAACAACCTGGGGGTCGACCGTTTGCCCTCGGTCGACCTGCCCACCGTCAACGTGCGGACCACCCTGCCCGGCGCATCGCCCGAAGAAGTCGAGTCGCAGGTCTCCCAGATCATCGAAGAAGCCGTCAACACGGTCGAGGGCATCGAAGAGCTGCGGAGCATCTCCGGGCAAGGCCAGTCCATCATCATCGCGACGTTCAGCCTCAGCCGTGATGTGGACACGGCGGCGCAGGACGTGCGCGACCGCGTGGCATCCGTGCTTCGCCGCCTCCCCGATGACACGCAGCCGCCCGTGGTCTCGAAGTTCGACAACGATTCGTCCCCCGTCCTCACGCTCGCGTTGAGCGGCGACCGCAGCATCCGCGAGCTGACCGAGGTCGCCGACAAGCTCATCCGACCGCGGATCGAACGGTCAGCGGGCGTCGGGCAGGTATCCATCGTGGGCGGGCTTGAGCGCACCATCAACATCGATGTCGATGCGCAGCGGCTGTCAGCGCTCGGCATCCCCATCACCGCCGTGCGCGATGCGATCGAGCGCCAGAACACGGATGTGCCCGGCGGCAACGTCACCGGGGCCCAGCAGGAGCAGGTGCTGCGCACCATGGGAAGGCTACTCACCCCGGGAGCCTTCAACGAAATCATCGTCACCGTCGTGAACGGCACGCCGATCCGCATCCGCGACATCGGCACCGCGACCGATGGCACGCGAGAGCAGCGCACCGCTTCAAGGCTGAACGGGCAGAACGCGGTTTCGCTCGAGATCCGCCGGCAGTCGGGCGCCAACAGTGTCGCGGTCATCGAGGGGGTTCGGAAGGAGTTCGCGGCGCTGCAGGGGCTGGTACCCACGGGCGTCAAGCTCGAGATCATCCGCGACCAGTCCGAGTACATCTACGCCGCTCTGCACGAGATCGAGGTGCACCTGGTTCTGGGAGCGATGCTCGCCTCCCTGGTCGTGCTGGTGTTCATGCGCTCGTGGCGGTCGACGGTGATCGCGGGCATCGCGATCCCGACCTCGGTGATCGCCACCTTCGGCGTGATGTGGGCTCTGGACTTCACCCTCAACAGCGTCACGATGCTCGCCTTGGTGCTGATGGTCGGGATCGTGATCGATGACGCCATTGTGGTGCTCGAGAACATCTACAAGCTGGTCGAAGAGGAGGGGCTGCCCCCGGTCGAAGCCGCGCGCCGGGGCACCGGCGAGATCGCGCTCGCCGTGCTCGCCACGACGCTCTCGCTGGTGGTGATCTTCGTGCCCGTGTCCTTCATGTCCTCGATCTCCGGGCGGTTCCTCTACCAGTTCGGCGTGACCGCGGCCGTCGCGGTGCTGGTATCGCTGCTGGTTTCGTTCTCGCTCACGCCCATGATGGCGTCGCGCATGCTCAAGCGGCCGGCGCACAAGGCGACAGCGGATGCTGGCGGGCACTCGACCGGCAGCCGCGGCGGCCTGTATGCCCGGCTTGATCGCGTGTACGAGTGGTCGCTGCGGAAGTGCGTGCGCCGGCCGCTGCTGACGCTAGCGGTCGCGACCATCGCCACCGCGTCGGCGATACCGCTCTACGGCGTGCTGAGACAGGACTACGTCCCCAGCGATGTCGATGAGGCGGAGTTCAACATCAACGTCAACGGCCCCGAGGGGGTGAGCTTCCAGGCCTTCGATCAGGCGGTGCTGGAAGTCGAGAACCGGGTGCGGAGCCACCCCGCGGTGGTGACCACGCTCTCATCGATCGGCGGCTGGTTCCTGGGTCAGGTCAACCGGGCCGAGATCTACGTGCGGATCAAGCCGCACGAGACGCGATATTTTTCGTTATCGCGGCTGTGGCGCGAGACCATCCAAGGGCGGCCGCTCGCGGCTTTCCGTGGGAACTACACGCAATCGGACGTCATGCAGCAGCTCCGACAGGAGATGCGGGGACTACCGGATCTGCGCGTATCGATCAGGCCGTTCGCGGCGTTCAACATCGGCGGCGGCAACTTCGACATCGACCTGGCGATCCGCGGCCCCGAGCTCGAACGTCTGGCGGAGTTCACGGAAACAGTGCGGGCCCGTTCGAAGGATCTAGATGGCCTGCCCGACATTGATACGACGCTCAAACTGAACACTCCCGAGCTGCGCGTCCAGATCGACCGCGAGCGTGCGGCTGACCTCGGCGTCTCGCCCAGGGACATCGGCACCGCTCTTCGTCTGCTCGTCGGCGGCGAGGAAGAGGTCTCGCGCTTCCGCGACCCGCAGACCAACGAGGATTACGATGTGCAGCTCCGCCTGACCGGGCGCGATCGCTCCGACGCCTCCGAACTGCCCCAGTTGCTGGTCCCGGCCCCGGGATCGCAGGCTCGCGTGGTCGAGCTGCGGAGCTTCTCGGAAGTGGTCCCAGCGGTCGGGCCGGCCCGCATCGACCGGCTCGACCGCCAGCGGGCGGCCAACCTGCGCGGCTCGGTCGGGCCCGGGTTCGCGCTCGCGGACCGGCTGGCCGCCATGCGAGCCGAGGTCGACAAGCTGAACATGCCCGAGGAGTACTCGGTCCGCACGCTCGGCCGCGGGCGCGAGCTCGAGCGAACCTTCGCCGAGTTCCTCGTCGCGTTCTCCCTTTCCATCGTGTTCATGTACATGATCCTGGCCGCCAACTACGAGAGCTACCTGCACCCCTTCACGATCCTGCTCTCGCTGCCGCTCTCGATCCCATTTGCGTTCTTGTCGCTGTGGATCATGGGCGAATCGCTGAACCTGTACTCGGCGCTGGGCATCCTGGTGCTCTTCGGCATCGTGAAGAAGAACTCGATCCTCCAGGTCGATCACATCAACCAGCTTTGCCAGAGCGGCGTGGACATCAAGGAGGCAGTCGTCCGCGGCAGCCGCGACCGCCTGAGGCCCATCCTGATGACCACGCTCGCCCTGGTCGGCGGGATGCTGCCGCTGGCGCTCGGAACCGGCCCGGGGGCCGAGGAACGTCGCGCCGTCGCGGTTGTGGTGATCGGCGGGCAGATGCTCTCGCTCGCGCTCACGCTGCTGGTGACCCCGGTTGCCCACCTCGTCCTGCACCGGATCTTCGCGAGGCGGCGGAAGGACCCGGCCGCCGGAGTCGATCCGCTCGTCGAGGTGATGGCACCGCCGAGCGGCCTGTGACGAGGCACCCTTCGAATGCTGCCGACCCCGCCCGGGCGCGGGCCGGGACGACCGCCGTGGCTGTGGTGTCGGGCCCTGTACTCCGCCGGATCGGGCGTGTATACTCGGTGTGTCCGTAGGCATTTCGGAACCGCTGGATCAAGGTCGATCCAGCGTGTATCCTGATGCCCGCCGCCTCCCTAGCTCAGTTGGTAGAGCAGCTGACTCTTAATCAGCGGGTCGAAGGTTCGAGTCCTTCGGGGGGCATTCTCGCACGGTGCCGCGCTACTCCGCGCTGCCGTGCCTAACTCCG
>JBIPMO010000140.1:0-7838 GCA_044369085.1 Phycisphaerales bacterium | reverse complement strand
CCCGCTCCGGGCTCGTTCAAGGCAGTATCAGCCTCGAACGAACCCGGAGCGGGAGCGACGGGCCTTCCGATTCGCCCATCGACCTGCGATCACGCTGGATCTATCATCGAAGTATGAGCGGGGACGGCTTGACGATTACAGGTCCACACCAACCATGGCAGTTGAGGTGGGGGCTCGCGCTGCTGTCGCCCGTGGCGGCGATATGCATGGGCGGTGCGGCCGCGATGGCGGGTTTCCTCATGCTCCTCGTGACGGCGGCTGAAAGCCACTCAGAAGGTGACATCGGGTTCGCTGTGCTGATGGGGCTCTTCCTCGCCGCGGGCTGCGTCATGCTGGCAGTGCCCGTTTGTGCCTTGCTCGGAATATCGTTGTTGTCTGGCGTGTCGAGCGGCACGAGTTCGCATCCGTCGCCGCGGTGGCGCGTCCGCGTTGGGTCGAGCGTGGCGATGTTCTCGCTCGTCGGCGTGTTCGTGCTGAGCGATGCGAGCAGCGCCTGGGCGAGGCCGATGACGTTCATATGCATGGCTGTGTTTCTTGTCACATCCACCGCGGTTGCCAACCTGCTCGCAAGTCACATCGAGAGCATTCCACCGACCAGCATTGAGACGCAGCGGCCCCGGGCTGGCACCGTGCGGTTGTTCGGCCCGGGGTTTGCGATGGCGATCGTGGGGGTCGGAGCGGTGTGCGGCATCGCGGCGACGCTGTTCGAGCAGGCGGGCGAGAGCGATGGTGCGGAGTGGTTGTACCTTCCATTCGGCATCGCGTGCATCATGTGCGTGATGGTTGTGAACAGTCTGCTGCGCGAGGCATCTGCTCTGCGCGGGCGGCTGAAGAGCAGTTCGGCCGGGTGATCGCAAGGCTTCTTTGGCCGAACTCTGCGGTGCATCCCCGCGTACCCTCCCCCGATGCCCCTTCCCCTCCGCTGCATTGCTTGCGGCTACGACCTGCGGGCTGTGGATGCGGAAGGGGTGTGCCCGGAGTGTGCGCTGGGCGTGCGGCGTTCGGGGCGGGTTCTGATCCGGCGGTGGGTTGATGAGCGGTGGGTCCGCCGGGTTCGTCGCGGGCTTGGGGTGGGCGCGGTGGCGCTCGGGATGCACGTGGCGGCTCTGGTCGTGCTGTCGTGCTTTTTGCCGGTGACGGTGCTGGTTCAGGGGAACGCTTCGGGCCGCCCGGCTCTGACGCTTTGGTTCATGCAGCTTGCGCTCTGGGTGCTCGGCTACCTGATTGCCATACCTGCGTGCATGATCACCGGGCGAATGCGCACGGGCGATCGGTCACGCCATCTGGTCGACCGGTCTCGCGTGCTGGTGTTCTGGTCTCCGCTGGCTTTCCTGGCCATCGGGATCGTCATGGCCATGATCGGAGCGGTGGGTGTCGCGGCTCTGCAGGAGCTCACCCCGCCGCTCGCGGTGCTGCTGGGAGGGTCGCTCATCGCGTATCCCTTGTTGGTGGTCAATCACTTTGTCGTGTGGGGGCTGATTGCCACCGCGCCCGACCGATCTGCTCGTCGCCGAGCCTCCGAATCGATCGTTCGACTGGTGATGCATCTTGTCGTGTGGTGCATCATCGGCCCGCTGGTCGTGCTGTTCATGCTGATCCTGATGCCGCCCGAGATCCTGTTCTTGCGACAGGCGGCGAACACCTATGCATGGGTGCTGTGGTCGGCGATCTGGATGAGTGGGGGGCTGTGGTACGCGGCGATCGTGGCGGGGGTGTTGCGGCGGGTGCTGACTCTCCGCGTTCGGCTGGGTCGCCTGATCGGCATCTAGGTTCTGTCTGATGGATCGGTTTTCGGTGGCTCGGCACTCCGTGCCGAGTCCGAATCACCGTGAGATGTGAGCCGGCACGGAGTGCCGGCCTACCAAAGAGCATCCATCAGACAGAACCTTAGCCCTCACGCTTCCGTCGCGGCCATGACGCCGTCGAGCGGGACCTTGGTGTCTTCCTTCACCGTGCTCAGGCAGAAACTGGTGCGGATGCGTCCGATGTTCGGGACGGCGCTGAGGCGGAAGACCACGAAGTCCTCGTACTGCTGCATGTCGGTGACGAGGACCTTGAGGATGAAGTCTTCCTCGCCCGCGGTGTGCCAGGCGGCCTGGACCTCTTCGAACTCGCGGACCTTGGCCTTGAAGACGTTGAGCTTGTCCTCGCCGTGCTCGCGGAGGGTGACGTGGACGAGGGCGCAGATGCTCTTGTCGAGGGCGGCGTGGTCGAGGAGCGCGACGTAGCCGCGGATGATGCCCTCGTTCTCGAGCTTCTTGACGCGTTCGAGGGTGCTCGGGGGCGAGATGCCGACGCGCTGGGCGAGGGTGGCGTTGGTGATCTTGCTGTCGGCCTGGAGCTGCTGGAGGATGGCGATATCGATCTCATCGAAGCGGACGCGCGAGCGGCGCGGCTCGGGGCGGGAGGAGGCGTTGCCGCCCGTCGATGATGAGCCGCGGCGGGCTCCGCTGGTGCCGTCGCCGCGGTCTGCCAGTGCCGTTCGCTTGCCTGATTGGGACATGGCTCGCTCCGTTGCATCGTTGGCGATGGATGCGCAGCGGGAGCACGCGGGCCATCGCCGAAGAAAATTCTGTTTGGCCCCGCGACGGGCGGGTCCAACCGAAGGAAGTTTGGCAGACGGACGGCGTGTCCGCAAGCGGATCTTCGGCGAATCCGATGTTTGGACGAAGATTCTGTTGCCAAACGGGCCTCAGGGGTTCATACTTTCGGCGGGCGGGTCCACGCCCCCCGCCCGTCTTTGACCCGTTGCCCGTGACCTTTTCGTTGGTCGGCTTTGGCGCTTTCCGCACGTGATGCCTCGATGGCTTGATGCCTCGATGCCTTCTCTCTCACAGGACACCACCGATGACCACCGCACCCGTCCGCCCGTCGACCGCCGCGATGAATCAGGCCGCTGTCGATCCGCTGCTGCTCATCGATGTTGATCACGTGCGCTTCTACTGCGGCAACGCCAAGCAGGCGGCGTATTTCTATTGCCACTGCTTCGGGTTCCAGTGCGAGCAGCTTTGCGACCAGACCACGGGCAGCCGCGATGCGGCCCACTACTACTTGACGCAGGGGAACATCCGCTTCGTGCTGACGACGGGGCTGAACAAGCAGCACCCGGCCTCGCGGCATGTGTCGCTGTATGGCGATGGGGTGAAGGATGTGGCGTTCACGGTGCACGATGCGGTGGCGGCCTACAAGCAGGCTCTGCGCAATGGCGGGCAGTCGGCGTACGAGCCGATGGAGATGCGCGATGCCGCGACCGGGGCGGTGGTGATTCAGGCGGCGATCAAGACCTATGGCGAGGTGCAGCACACGTTCGTGCAGCGGCCTGAGGCCGGAGCGTTTTCGCTGGCGGAGACGAAGAAGGGCGGGCTGTTCATGCCCGGGTTCGCTCGGACACCGCTCTTCAAGAACCTGAACGAGATCAGCGCGAAGAACCCCTGCGGGCTGAAGTACGTGGACCACCTGGTGGGCAACGTCGAGCTCGGCAAGATGAACCACTGGGTGAAGTTCTACGAGGATGTGCTGGGGTTCAAGATGTTCATGTCGTTTGATGACAAGGACATCTCGACCGACTATTCCGCTCTGATGTCCAAGGTGATGGCGAGCGGGTCGGGGCTGATCAAGATGCCCATCAACGAGCCCGCCGCGGGGAAGAAGAAGAGCCAGGTGCAGGAGTACCTCGACTGGCACGACAACACGCCCGGCGTGCAGCACCTGGCGCTGCGGACGGATGATGAGCTGCAGTCGATCGCCGCTCTGCGCGGGCGGGGTGTCGACTTCCTGACCATCCCCGACACCTACTACGACCAGGTGTGGAAGCGGATCGAGCCGATGCTCGCGACGGCGGGCAAGAGTGTGCAGGAAGACCACCAGAAGGTGCGGGAGCTTGGCATTCTGGTGGATGCGGATGATGAAGGGTATCTGCTGCAGCTTTTCACAAAGCCGCTGCAGGACCGCCCGACGCTGTTCTTTGAGATCATCTGCCGGCGCGGGAGCCAGGCGTTTGGGAAGGGGAACTTCAAGGCTCTGTTTGAGGCGCTGGAGTTGGAGCAGGGGAAGAGGGGGAATCTGTAGAAGGGGACGTGTAATGCGGACTGCTGAGCTGCCGGAGAGATCGCAGTTGTGCCACCGATTCCGCTTTGGGAATCGGTGGTGTGGGGCTCGGGGCGTTACTGTGGCGTGCGACGAGAAGCACCGATTCCCAAGGCGAATCGGTGGCACGGGTCGAGGTTGGGTGCGGTGGAACCGGTGCCACCCGCCGTGCTGATCGGCCGGGGCCGGCGTGCATATGCTCACTCTTGAAGGGCGGTTGCGCGGTGGGTCGCCGGGATCGCTCGTTCGTTGGTTTCGACGATCCGAGAGGAGCCTGCACCATGCTTCGTTCTGTTCGTTCGCGAGTGGTCCATGTGGCTGCGCTGACGGCGGCAGTGCTTTCACACTCGGCACAGGCCCAGGTGGATCAGGGGGCGACCCCGCCGCCGACGATCTACTTCGATCGCGCCGCCTTCGCGGCCGCGGCGCCCTCGGCTCTCACGGTCATCGGCTTTGACGCAGGCCCCGCGTGCGACGCCTGCCTGACGGGCAACGAGTTTGCCGCCGACGGGATGACCTTCGCGCAGATCGACACGCTCGGCATGAACGTGGTGCGAAACCTCGTGCCCGGCTCGTACGGCGGCAACTTCGTCACTCAGGCGTGCATCAACTCGCCGCCCAACGCGATCTCCTCATCCATCTTCGTGAATGGCGCGGGCCAGCAATCGGACCGCTTCCAGTTCACCTTCACTACCACGACACACGCCGCCGGCGCGTTCGTCGGCAACCTCGGCGGCGGCTGCTGCCCCGAGAACGGGACCGTGGTGCAGTTCATCGGCTCGAACCAGGCGGTCCTCTGGACGGGCTTCGTCTCCTGGAACTCGCAGGGGGTCATCTTCGGCCCGAGCGGTGATAGCTGGGACAACCGTTTGTTCGTGGGTCTCACCAGCGCCACGCCCATCGCATCGATGAGGATCCTCAGCGGACCGAACGATGGCGACGGCATCACCATCGACGATGTGCAGTTTGCGATCCTCGCCCCGCCTCCTGCATGCCTCGGCGACGCGGACGGCAACGGGAGCGTGAGCTTCGTCGATATCACCAGCGTGCTTGCGAACTTCGGGAATGACTACGGCACCCCCGCACCACCCGGCACGAACGCCGGAGATGCCAACGGCGATGGCGTCGTGAACTTCACGGACATCACCACCGTGCTCGCGAACTTCGGCACGGTGTGCTGAGCGGCCGAGATCGGGCCTGCTGGCACCGATCACGTGCCACCGATGTCCGTCCTCGGTCATCGGCGCTCACCGTCCCGAACCTAGCGAGCACCGGTTACGGCGGACCGTAACCGGTGGCACATGCCCGCGGCGGGTGGCACCGTCTTCGTGCTACCGATTCCGCTCTGGGAATCGGTGTTTGTCGTCCGTATCCACCGTTGCGCTCTTGGCACCCGGCACCGGTTCCCAAAGGGGAACCGGTGGCACGATTGCTTGCGGTGGCCTGTCACTGGCGTTCCGGGGTTGTTTGAGGTGCGGGAAGACCCGTCACTGCCGTTCCAGGCTCGTTCAATGCATCGATGCGATGTGCCTCGGTAGCGCGTGCTATGAATCTCTCATGCCCACCCTCTCTCAAGCCCGGGACTTTGCTGATGCGTGGCTCGCCGCGTGGAATGCTCATGACCTTGATCGCGTTCTTTTGCACTACGCCGAGGACTTTGAGATGTCTTCACCGTTCATCGTTGGGATCGCGGGCGAGGCTTCGGGGGTGCTGCGGGGAAAGGCGGTGGTGGGGGAGTACTGGCGGCGGGCGCTCGCCAGGTTTCCTGATCTGCGGCTGGAGCTGCTCGGCGTTTACACCGGGGCGGGGAGCGTGGTGATCCGGTACCGGTCGGTGCAGAACCTGACGGTGTGCGAGGTGTTCTTCTTTGACGCGGCGGGCAAGGTGGCGCGAGCGGCGGCGCACTACGACGGGGCGTGATTTGGCGGCCACTTGGCGGCCGGGGGCGGGGGGCGGCGGCGGTGGTGTGCGGGCGTTGGCTGTTATCTGTCTCGCACCATCACGAACCGCAGCGCTTCTGAGAGCTCGGTCTGGGTCTGCGGTGGGAAAGCGTGGCCGTGGCCCGGGTAGATGCGGAGCATGACCGGGATGCCCAGCGCTTTGAGCTCGGCTTCGGCGGCGCGGTTGGATTGGGCTGCCTCGTCGTTGGCGCCGATGAGCAGCGCGAAGGGTGGCAGCTTCGCATCGGCCCCCCCGGCCCCCCCGGGTCCCTTAGGGAAGGGGTTGATGTCGGGCTCGTAGTGGCCCGCGATGATGACCACGCCCGCGAAGGCTTCGGGGTGACGGGTGGCGAGCTCGAGCGCGGTGTTCGCGCCCTGAGAGAAGCCGGTGAGGATGACGCGATCGGGGTCGATGTTGTGCTTGGCCTTGGCTCGTTGGATGACATCCATGACGAGCCAGTCCGATTCATCGCGGAACATCCACTGGTAGCCCTGGCCGAGGGGGCGCAGCGCATCGGGACAGACCAGGATGGCTCCGTTGCGGGCGGCGATGCTCTTCCACTGGTCCGCCATGTCCGCACCGGTGCCGCCCGACCCGTGCAGGGCGATGATGAGGGGGGTCGCCTTCGATGCGTCGTGGTTCGGGGGGAGCAGCGTGAGCACCTCGGCAGCGCGGGCCTTGTCCTGAAAGGCGACGAAGGCTCGCTGGCGTGCCTGCTTCACGATCTCCAGAGCTTGCGCGTAGACGGGTTCGGCACGCACGGCGTCGAGATCCGAATCGGTCTCGAACGAGCGGAGACCGGCCCATCCGGCGTTCGCGCAGGCCAGCAGCCACCGCGCTGAGGCCTTGGTGTCTCCGAGCTTCGCGTGGCAGCAGGCGATGTTGAACGCGATGGCGCCGCCCCGAGGGGCGATCTCGTGGAGTTTCTCGCCCGCTTCGATGGCGGCGTTCCATTGCTGGGCCTGCATCGCCTGGTCGAACTCGCGAGCGAGGGCCTCGGCCTTGGGATCCCGCGTGCCTTGCGCGGGAGCGGTTCGAGCGGCCGGGCCAAGGCAACAGAGCATGAGCGCCAGGAGAGTCAGGATCGATGGGAGGGAGGAGGATCGATTGGGCACGGCGTACTCCTTCGGGGGTGATACGCAGGGCCTTGCGCCGAGTTGCCCGCGAGTTGCAAAGCGGTAGTGCGAGGCGGTGATGGAGGTGCGTGGGGTGCCGGTGGTCTGGCGGGGCGACTACTTGCCGCGTGCCTCGGGGTGGTTGGCTCGGATGCCCAGCGCGGCGAGGCGGGCGGTTTCTGCGATGCGCTTTGCTCGGGTTTCAGCGCGTTTGGCGCTGATGATCCACCAGAGGATGCCGCGGCGAGATGAGGGGCTGAAGGCTTGCCATGCGGCTCGTGCCTTGGTGCTTTTCGCGAGGGCGGCGGTGAGGTCAGGTGGGTCCTGGAGCGTTTCGGCTTCGTCATAGATGGACCACGAACCATCGGCTTTGGCCCGGTCGATGGCGGCTTGGCCCGCGGGGGTCATGAGCCCGGCCTTGATGAGGCGGGCGATGCGCTGCTTGTTGAGCTTCGACCACGGGCTGCCGGGCTTGCGCGGGGAGAGCAGGAGCATGCTGCGTTGCTCGTCGAGTTTGGCCGGGCGGCTGTCGATCCAACCGAAGCACAGGGCTTCCTCGACCACATCCGCGTTGGGGACGTGGTCCGGGCCCGCGGCCTTTTTGTAGGTGACCAGCCAGATCGAGCCCGATGTGGTGTGGTGCTCGGCGAGCCAGTGGCGCCACTGGGCTCGGCTGCGAATCTCGATGCGGGGCAG
>JBIPMO010000038.1:0-15316 GCA_044369085.1 Phycisphaerales bacterium | reverse complement strand
TTCATGGGGTTACCGTATCGGCTTGAAGGTTAGGATTTTGATTGGAATGCGTGGGCGGCCGAGCCCGCGATGACACCGGGCGGGAAGACCGCTATACTCCTCACCCCTCCCAAACGGCGGCGTTGCCGACGGCTTGGCCGGGGCCTGCGTATCGTGTCCCCGTTTCCCCATTTTGAAAAGAGCCAGTCATGGGTCAGCAGCAGATCCTCGAAGGCGTTGCCGCCTCTCACATCAAGACCGACCTCCCGCGCATGGACATCGGCGACACGGTGAACGTGCACGTCCGTATTGTCGAGGGCGACAAGGAGCGCATCCAGGTTTTCCAGGGTGTGTTCATCGCTCGCAAGGGCAGCGGGATCAACGAGATGGTGACGGTCCGCCGCATCGTCGACGATGAGGGTGTGGAGCGCATCTTCCCGCTGAACTCGCCCCGCATCGCGAAGTTCGAGGTGATCCGTCGCGGCGACACCCGCCGTGCCAAGCTGTTCTTCCTGCGTGAGCGCAGCGGCCGCAGCCGTCGCCTGCGTGATCGTCGCCGCGGCATGAAGCATGTCGAGGGCGGCGCCTCCTCCGGCTCGTGAATCGCCTGATGTGACCTGGTCACACCAATGAGTCAATCTCACCCGCGCTCGCCCCGGCGAGCGCGGGTTTGTTTTTGCCTGGGCCACGATCGGCCGGGCTGAGGGAGGGGCCGTGATTGTGGGCGATCGCGGATCAAATGAAAGAAGGCGTGATGGGCTCGCGGGCGGGATCTCGGATGGGGTGGCGGCGCGGCGATGTGGTGGCCGTGTCAAGGAGACGATGCATGCGCAGCGCAACGTTCGGTGTACTGCTCGCGGTTTCCGCGGGTGTGCTTTCCTGGATCTCTTCCGCGGCTTCGGGCCAGTGCTTCTCATCGCGAGATGCCGTGGAGCCGCCGACGGTGGGCACGCAGACTCGGTTTGGGTCCGACGTGGCGGTGAAGGGCCAGCTCGCGGTCGTGGGTCAGCCGTTCTTCCCGGTGCGCAAGGCCCACGTGTACGAGTGGACGGGCAGTTCCTGGGCGCTGATGGCATCGCTGAGCGACCCCGAGCCGGTGAGTGGGTTCAGCGGCTACTCGGTGGATACGGATGGGACGCGCGTGATTGTGGGCGCGGCGTTCGGGCCGAGCGGAGCTTCGGTGCTGATCTTCCGGCGGGAGGGGAATGGCTTTGTGCAGGAGGCCCGGCTGACGCCCGCCGGTGCGGGAGCCAACGGCAGCTACGGCACGCAGGTCGCGATCGATGGCGATCTGGCAGCGCTCAGGCTCATCACTAGCGGCGCGAGCGCGGTGGACATCTATCGGCGGATCAATGGCGTGTGGGTGTTGGCCCAGAGCATCTCGGATCCGACGCCCCAGCAGGGCATCGAGTTCGTCACCTCGCTCGATCTCAGCTCGGGGCACCTCGTGATCGGGAGCGTGCAGGACGAGTCGATTACCGAGGGTGCGGTCTTTGTCTATGAGCGCGTGAATGATGTGCTGAGCTTTCAGCAGCGGCTGCTCGCCAGTGGACCGGGCGGCGTGCGCAACCTCGGGCATGCGGTGGCGATCGATGGCGGGACGATCGTGGCCAGCGCGGGCTTCGATCCGGGCATCTCGCAGGATGTGCACGTGTTCACGCTGAGCGGCGGCGTGTGGTCGCAGTCGGCGATCGTGCCGCGGCGTGACCAGGCGAACTGGCAGGGCTTTGGCGACAGCCTGGCGCTGTCGGGCGACCTGCTCGCGATCGGCTCGTCGGCGCATGATGCCGTCGGCACCGACAGCGGCGCGGTGTTCATCTACCGGCGCAGCGGGAGCGCGTGGGTGCCCGTCACCGACCTCCCCAATCCATCGCCCGTCCCGGCGGGCGACTTCTTTGGCGATCGCGTGGCGCTGAGCGAGGGCAGGCTGCTCGCCGCCGCATCGGGGGATGGTGACGATGGTGCCTTATCCGGAGCGGTGTATTCGTTCTTCAGCGGCACCGTCGGCTTCACCCAGGTGCCGACGGACCAGAGCGTCGCGCTCGGCCAGCCCGCGATGTTCAGCGCGAGCGCAACCGGGCAGGGGGCGCTTTCGTACCGCTGGAAGATCGGGGGCGTTGTGATCCCGAGCGGTCTTGCGCCGTATCAGGATGTCAACACGCCGACGCTGACGGTGTCGAGCGCCGCGGAGTCGCTCGTCAATGCGATCAGCGTGGAGGTGACGGATGGCTGCGGCTTCTCGGCGATCTCGCCCGCCGCGTCGCTGACCGTGACTCCCCCCGGGCCGGCGTGCCCGGGCGATGCCAACGGGGACGGTGTGGTGCAGTTCATCGACATCACGACGGTGCTGAGCAACTTCGGCGTGATGTGCCGGTGAGGGGGCCGAAGACCGATCTCGGTGCTGGATCCGCATCACAGGAGTCGGCGGTGGATCAGCCCTTGAGGTGCTCGCGGACGAGGGATGCGCGCTCGACGCGGCGTTCGGCCTGATCCAGATCCTTCTTGAGCATGCGCTGCAGGTGGGCGGGCTGGGTCATGAGGATCAGGCTGTGGACGGTGGCGACCTCGATGTCGGGGAGCAGCCCGGTCACCGCGCCCAGACGGACGTACGACAGCAGTTCGAGGGCTTCCTCGCTCTTGAGCAGGCGGGCAGCGCGGAGGGTGCCCAAGGACCGGTGGACCTTGTCCTCGAGCATGATGCGGCGCTTCTCGAGCATCGATCGGCGGGCGAGCCGCTCGTACTCGATCACCTTGGGGATGATCTCGCTCTCGAACTCGAGGAGCAGGTCGCGCTCGGTCTTGCCCAGCGTGGTCTGGTTGGAGATCTGGAAGAGGTCACCGTTCGCTTCGGAACCTTCGCCGTAGAAGCCGCGGACGGCGAGGTTCATGGCCTTGGCCGACCGGCGGGCTTTTTCGAGCTCGCCCGTGAGCTTGAGGCCGGGCAGGTGGACCATGACCGAGACGCGGACACCCGTGCCGACGTTGGTGGGGCAGGCGGTGAGGTAGCCGAAGCGCTGGTGGTAGGCGTAGTCCGACCGGGCCTCGATGGCATCATCGACGGCATCGATCTGCTGGAAGGCTCCCGAGAGGTCGAGCCCGGAGCGGATGACCTGGAGTCGGAGGTGGTCCTCCTCGTTGACCATGATGGAGAGGCGTTCATCCGGGCTGGAGACGGCGACGGCTCGGGGCTCGTCGCCCTTGGCGTGCTGCTTGGAGATGAGGTGGCGCTCGACGAGGACGCTGCGCTCGGTGGAGGTGACCTCGTTGAGGTCGATCCACATCATCTGCGGGGCGAGGCCGGTCTGCATGATGTCGCGCTGGGCGATGGTGATGATCTGGGCGCGGTCCTCGCGGCGGGCGCGGCTGACGAAGGGGAATCCGGCGTAGTTTCTGGCGACGCGGACGCGCGAGGAGAGGACGACATCGCTGTCGCGTCCTTCTCCGCGGAGCCACTCGCCCCCGCCCGACAGTCGGACGCGGTCGTTCACGCCATGCCCTCCGCGGGGCGCTGGAGTTCGGCGGCGATGGCCGGGCGGACGGGTGGCTTCTCGGCCGAGAGCAGCTCGTCGCGGAGGCGAGCGGCCCGCTCGTACTGTTCGGCGGCGATGGCCTCGGCGAGCTGCTTGCGCAGGACGCGGATGCGCTCCTGACGGTCGCCGGAGCCGGCGACGCGGCGCGGGGACTTGCCGACGTGGTGGGTCGCCCCCTCGTGGGCTCGTTCGATCAGCGGGCCGAGCTGGGGCTCGAAGGCTTTGTAGCAGTCCGGGCAGCCCAGGAGGCCGTTCTGGCGGAAGTCGTTGAAGGTGAGGCCGCAGGCGGGGCAGGTGCCGGCCTTGGCGGCGGGCTGCTGGCCCGTCTGGGCCATGACGAACTTGGTGATGAGCTGGTCGATCGGGGCGTGCTGCTGGACGGCCAGGCCGTCACCTTTGGCGCACTCATCGCAGAGGTGCTTCTCGACCTTCTCACCGTTGCGGATGGTCACCTCGTGGACGGTGGCTTCGCGCTCGCAGCGATCGCACTTGCGCTTCATGGACAAGTCTAGTCCTCCCGAGCCCGGTGGTAGGCAACCTACACGATCGATGGTGCTCGCGGGCGGTTGTGCTCGGGCGGGCCCGCCCCGCTACCGGGGATCGATTGCTCGCGATGGTCACCTGCGAATGCGTCGGTGCGGTGGGCGATTGCGCCGTATGGCGCATTCACGCGACTGCTCGGTTGCGCGCATGAAGGTTCGAAGGGGCGAGGCTGCATGGGCGGCGGAGCGATGCTGAACGGGTGAAGTCAGCGCGCTGAATCGAGGGGGCCATGCTGCCGGTTGTGCGGCGAGGCGATGCGGATGGTCGTGCTTGCCCGGAGCGGGGAAGTTTCAGCGGCACACCAGCCAAACCCCGTCCGCCCTTTGGCAGGGTGTGCTTTCTCGGGCGTTCGGGCATCTCGGACGTTGATCCATGGCGGCGCGACCGACATCCAAGAGATACCACTCATGTTCGGGAACACCCGCCCGGATCCTGTCGAATAGTCGGGGTCAAGGAAGCGGGGCCCGAGCGGTCCGGCGGCGCGAGAACCAGGAGCGGTTTCGCCGTGCGGGCATCGTGGGGAGGAAGAACGGCAAGGCATGAGCCAATCCCGCGGATCGATTTCACAATCCACTGCGACCGGGTCGGTGCCCGGGTCGTTGACACTCACGGCGTCAGGGTCTAGTTTGGCCTCCTCAGTCGTGAGTGACGCCGGCCAATCATCCAGCAACCCGCCACGCCAGGCATCGGAGGAGTCACGGCTCCCCATGCCCGCCGATGCTTCACGTCTGGGCGGAACGCGCAACCCGGCGGGCACATCGTCGGCCGAGACGGCGCAGTTCCTGGCGGGCAAACCGCGCGACCCGGCAACGGCGGGGGGGACGAACTTCGACACGCTCGTCGGCCGCAAGGTCGTTGAGATGGACTTTGCGACCTCCGATGAGGTCGATGCCATCCGCAAGAAACTGGTCGATGACCCCAACCAGCGCTCGCTGACCCAGGCGCTGATCGATGAGCAGGTCATCACCGGGCGGCAGCTTCAACGCCTGCGGCAGATGGTCGAGCAGGAGAAATCCGGGCAGGCCATCCCGGGGTACAAGATCAAAGAGAAGCTCGGGGCGGGGGCGATGGCGACGGTCTACAAGGCCACGCAGCTCAGCCTCGACCGGTCGGTGGCGATCAAGATATTGCCCCGCAAGTTCTCGACCAACGCCCAGTTCATCGAGCGTTTCTACGCCGAGGGGCGAGCGGCGGCCCAGCTCAACCACCCGAACATCGTTCAGGCCTTCGATGTCGGGCAGGCGGGCGAGTTCCATTACTTCGTGATGGAGTTCGTCGATGGCCAGACGGTGCACGACCTCATCGTCGCCAACAAGCGCTTCAACGAGCAGGAAGCGACCGATATCGCCATCAGCGTCGCCGAGGCGCTCGACCACGCGCACAACAAGGGGCTGATCCACCGCGATGTGAAGCCCAAGAACATCATGTTCACCCCGCAGGGGGTGGTGAAGCTCGCGGACTTGGGGCTGGCTCGCGCGGTGAACGACAAGGAAGCGGCCGAGGCCGAGGCGGGCAAGGCCTACGGGACGCCCTACTACATCTCGCCCGAGCAGATCCGCGGTGAGGTGAACGTCGGGATCCAGGCCGACATCTACTCGCTGGGCGCGACGCTGTATCACATGATCACCGGGAACGTTCCCTTCAACGGGAAGAACCCCAACGAGGTGATGCAGAAGCACCTCAAGGCGCCGCTGGTGCCGCCCGACCATGTGAACCCGAAGCTGTCGCCCGGGTTGTCAGAGATCGTCGAAAAGATGATGGCCAAGAGCCGCAAGGACCGCTACAAGAACTGCCAGGAGATGCTGGCGGACCTGAAGGCGGTCAAGCGCGGCGAGGTCCCCCCGATCGCGCACAAGGAAGCCCCGGCCGCCGCTCTGGAAGAGATGCTCAAGAGCAGCGCCGCGGTGCAGACGCAGATCCGTCAGGACTCATCGCAGACCCCCTCGCCGTTCGCGCACCCCAAGGTGAAGGCGCTGATCGGCGTGACGATCGCGGCACTGGCCTTCGCGGCGGTGATGGCGGTGGTGGCGATCATGGGGATGATGAACTAGTTCGGCGAAAGCAGCGGCCGGCCGTGACGAGGATGTTCGTCCTTGACAGTGATGTCGGCTGGAGCACGTATCGTCACGTGAACTTCAAGGATATCAAGCGGGTGGCACGGCCTGGGTGCGGTGCCACCCGACTTGGATGTTGAGTTCGCGGGTTGAGCACCGATGGCCGATGATGGTCATCGGTGTCGCGTGATCGTTGCCCACGAGCTGTGAATAGGTGCCAACTTCCGATTGCCTCGGGCGGCCTAGGATACGTCGATTAAGCCGCGTAGATTTGTGTCCCATCGTCGCCGGACGTAGGCATCTATGTGATCGAATCCGTCAAGACCACGTCGCGCGTCGGTTCGATGGGTTGAGCGTGTGGATTGTCTGCCTGCTGAACAGCGATGGAGGCGGAGTCGGTTTGCTTTGATTGAAGGTCGTGCATGAAGGCAGATTCGTATCACGCCGATCTGGTTCAAAGACACACGCCCCGCGGGCGGGTCACAGCAACGCTGGCGGCGCTGGGTCTCGCCGTGATGGTCTCGCCCTTGGCTTTCGCGCATCCCGCGCGGATCCTGAGTCAGGACGACTACGCCGACCGGCTCCGCGCGATGTGGCTCGCCGAGTGCATCGCCAACTGGACAGGGCTGCGGACCGAGGCTCATCGCCAGACCGCGCCCTTCTTTACCGACGCAAACTGGGGCACAGGCTCGCCGCTGATCACCTTCGTCTTTCAGGATCCCTTCGGCGCCGACGACGACACGGACATCGAGTACGTGTACCTCCACTTGTGGAACCAGCACGCGACGCCGCGGCTGACGGCTGCGCAGATTGCATCGGGCTGGATCACCCACATCAACCGTGCCATCTGGGTCTCGAACGCCCGGGCCCGCGGGCTGATGGACCGCGGCGTCCTTCCCCCTTCGACAGGCATGATGGTCGCCAACAGCGACGCGCTCCGCATCGACGCCCAGCTCACCACCGAGATCTTCGGCGCCCTCGCGCCCGGCATGCCCGAGGTCGCCCTCGATCTGGCTGATCTTGTGATCTCGACCACCAGCACCGGCTACGCCTCCCATGCGGCACAGTACTTCGCGGTGCTCTATAGCCTGGCGACTCAGGTGCCCGAGAACATCTCCGGCCGCGACCGCGCGATCTGGCTCGTCCAGCAGGCCCGCGCGTACATCCCGAACTCATCAAAGAGCGCCGACGTCGTCGACTTCGTCCTCGCCGATTTCCTTGCAAACCCCGACGTGAACGACTGGGAGTCCACGCGCGACAAGGTGTACAACCGATACCAGCTGAACGCCGCGGCCAACGGCTTTGTCTACCGTGATTGGTACGAGTCCACCGTCAACTTTGCCGGCGGTATCGGCGCACTGCTCTATGGTGAGTGCGACCTCAAACGCACCATTCAGATCGGCGCCCTCTGGGGCTGGGACAGCGACAACGCCACCGCAACGCTCGGCGGCCTCCTCGGGCTTATGCACGGCACGCAATGGGTCCGCGACGCCTTCCCGACTCAAACGCTCACCGATCGATTCTGGGTCGCACGCACACGCGACAACCTCCCCGATTACCTCCCGGCCGACCCGGCAGCGGACGACACCTTCACGATGATGGCCCAGCGCATGATCCCGCGCGTTGAGCAGGCGATCGTCAATGCGGGCGGTAAGGCCGATGCGGATGCTCGCCTCTGGGCCCTGCCCAGGCCGGCCGATGGCAACGTTTTGCTTCACAATCCGGCGTGGCAGCGATCGCAGCGCTCCGCCACACGCCGCGTGCTCAACGCGGGCGGCGTCGTCACCGGCGCTGGCGCGTTCGGCTCGCCGCCCGTGGGAGGTATCGGCCAGGGCTGGCCCGGCTACTTCGCCAACGGCGTCGAACTCGACGGCCGAGGCGTCGAACTCTTCAATGGCGACCTCGCCTTCTACACCAGCTTCGGCACCAGCAGCAACGTCACGCTGACCGTTACCTACGACCGCCCCGTGCAGGCACAGGCCGTACGATTCATCGAGGGCAATCACGTGCCGTCGCCCACCATCCCCAGCCTCAGCGGCGGATGGTTCAACTCGATCACCGTGCAGCTCCTGGTGAGCGGCGTGTGGACCACGCCCGCGGGTACATGGTCCGAACCCCTCGACAGCGCAAGACCCTTCCAATCGCTCGACTACACCCTCGCTGAGTCAGCAACGATCACCGCCGTCAGGCTGACGGGCCCCGCGGGCGGCACCAACGCGTTCGTCACCTGCGCCGAACTCGACGCGCTCGTGGCTTTTGAGCCGCCCGCTCGCCCGAGCATGGACGTCAATGGTGACGGCCGCATCGACGCCGAAGATCTGCACCATGTGCACGCAGCGCCGATCGACCTCGACGGCTCAGGCGTCGCTGACGACCTTGACCGCGCGTACCTCGCAGCGTTCATCCGCACGGGTGAATCAGCCGACATGCGGCAGTCATCGATCGCGCCGTAACAGAACGGACCTTGCCCGACTTGTTCGAGTCGACGCTTGGCTACCGCCTCACAGTCGGGTGGCACCGCTTCATACATCGCGTGCGCTGCTCACGTGCCACCGATTCCGATGCGGAATCGGTGCTTCTCGTCTTCAGCTGCGCCTCTCGGCCACCCGCCTGGGTTACTGATTTTCCAGTGCCGAACCGGTGGCACGTCACGACACCGACCCCCGCGGGTGCGAGGGTCGGTGCGAGAGGGACCACATCATTGTCGAGGGTGAATCAGGCCCGGCGGCGGCGGCGGAGGGTGCAGATGCCTCCAAGGCCGATGAGAGCGGCGGCTCCGGGGGTGGGGACGACCGAGGCGATGTTCAGGCCCAGGCCATCGCCCGAGAGCTGGGAGAAGCGGACGGTGAGCGAGCTGATGGGGTCCATGATCTTGACGAGTCCGAGCTCGGTGTTCCAGTGGGGGTTCTGCCCGCCGATGCCGGTGACGGAGTTCTGCATCGTGAAGACGCCGGGGCCTGAGTTGAACTGGGTGGCGCCGTAGGGCTGGCCGCTGATGTGGTCACCGAGGAACTGGCCGTTCTGCAGGACGGTCGCGGTGGAGGTGCCGCCGCCGAAGGATGTGGTCGCACCGAGCCCCTGGACGCCGAGGACGATCGTGCCCGGCGCGAGGGTGGAGGGGAAGGTGTAGGTGATGTCCCACGAGCTGGCGAGCGGGTTCTGCGGGCCGAACGAGGTTGCGGCGAAGGCTTCGTGGACGCTCCAGTTGTAGGTGTCGGGCCCGGAGGTCACGCTGGCGGGGTAGAAGATCGAGTTCTGGAAGCGGGAGTGGATGTAGCTCGAGGGGATGTTGTAGGTGATGGTGACGGGGCCGACGCCCGGGAGGTTGTAGACGCTGGCGTTGGGGACCGGGCTGCCGATGGCGGTGGGGGACATGTTGAGCCAGTTGAGGGAGTAGTTGACGGCGTGTGCGTTGGAGGCGAGGCCGGCGACGGCGGCGAGCGAAGCGACGATGGTGGCGAGGCGGGTCATGGCGATGTCCTTCCCCCGCGGTGCGGGGCTTTGATTGAGTCGGCCGTGATCGCGCCACCGGCAACGCGCCGGCGTCTTCACACCACGGTCATTGGCGTTTCGTGCAGGCTCGCGGTCGCATCTGGCATCGAGCGTCCGGGCCTCGTCGGCGTGCAGCGGTCTGCTTCCGACGTGATGACTTACCCGTGCGTGGCGGGATCTTGCAGCGAGGGGGCGAAAATCCGCTGCGACGGGGATTGCCGCGTTCCATGCTTGTTTTTCGGGGTCCTTGCTTGACTCCGCGGGTTTCGGTGGCAGACTGTCCCTCACGTCACACCACACCCCCCTCCGCGAACCACCGACCATGCGTGCCCGCCAGTTCAAGTTGAACGATCGATCCGCCCGCCGCGATTTGCGCGGGAAGCCGGGTCACGCATTCACCCGCGCCTAGCGCGCCCGCCGCCCGTTCCGGGGCAACCCACACGCTGATTCCACGATGCCGCGGCCGATCGCCGCCGGCTGATTGTTCGCACACGCGAGCCGTGCACGACCGAGCGATCGGTGCGCCGGTATCGCTCGCACAGAACGAGAGCTATCGCCATGGACCTGATCACCACAACCAATTCGCGCGGCGCCTGCACGGCGGCTCGGCGCATCGCTCCGGAGGATATCGCTCCGGGCTGCTACATCGCCGTGCTGCGTGAGAACTGCGAGTTCATCCGCGGGGTGTTCTGCGATGTTCCCGCTCGCCTGACTGTCGAGCAGGTCGCCACGCTGCCGGATGAGGAGGACCTGGCGCCGATGAAGGTCATCGCGGTGTGCCTGCCCTTTGTGCTCGTGCAGAAGCCCGATGGCAAGTGCAGGACGCTGGATGTCCGGGCCTTCACGGTCGCGGCGCTCGATCTTCGCTTTGCGCGGCTGGCGTTCCGGCGGCTCAAAGTGAAGGAGGATTCTGAGAGCAAGCCGGCCCGGCGGAAGAAGTCCGGGCGCAAGAAGGGAAAGAGGGGGAGGTGAGCGCGCCGTGCGCGGGGCGTGCCCCGTACACTGGTCGCATGCGCCAACCACTTCTGCGTGCTGCATCCTCGTGCCTGGTGTTGCTTGCGTTCATCGCGGTCTCGGGGTGCCTCCCGAGCCGCTTTGTCATTGACCTGGCGGGGTCGGACGGGCGGCTCGCCGAGAAGGATGTGATGGGTGACGCGGGGGCGACGGCGAAGGTGGCGCTGATCGATGTCGAGGGGTTGATCTCGCACTCGGCCTCGGGCGGGTTGTTCGCCGGCGCGAGCAACAGCGTGGATGAGCTGGTGTCGCGGCTTGAGCTCGCCGAGAAGGACGAGAAGGTGCGGGCGGTGGTTCTGCGCGTGAACTCGCCGGGCGGGACTGTCGCGGCCAGCGACACGATGTACAACGAGATCGCGTCGTTCCGGGCCCGGACGAAGAAGCCGGTGGTGGTGTCGATGGCGGAGGTGGCGGCATCGGGCGGGTACTACATCTCGCTCGCGGCCGACCGGATCATCGCGCAGCCGTCGACGATCACCGGCTCGATCGGCGTGCTGGTGCAGACCGTCAACTTCTCGAAGGGGATGGCGATGATCGGGATCGAGGCTCGGGCGGTGACGAGCGGGGCCAACAAGGACCTGACGAATCCGCTCGAGCCGATGCGCGAGGGGCACTACGCGATCATCCAGGGGACGGTCGATGAGTTCTATCGCGGGTTCCGCCAGCACGTCGCGGTGGGGAGACCCGGGATCGATGCTTCGCGGATGGATGGCCTCACCGATGGGCGGGTGTTCACCGGCGAGCAGGCGCTGCGGGAAGGGCTGGTCGATGCGAACGGCGGTCTGCGCGAGGCGTTTGCTGAGGCCAAGCGGCTCGCGGGGACCACTGGGGCGCGGATGGTGAAGTATCACACCCCCGGGCGGGTTCCGACATCGCCGTATGCAACGGCGTCGCTGCCCGCGAGCACGCCGAGCGCGACAACGCAGGGAACACAGTTCAATCTGGTGCAGATGAACCTGTCGCAGCCGCTGGTGCCGACGGCGGGGTTTTATTACCTGTGGCTGCCGCCCGGGCCGTGAGGTCAGCGGGGCGAGCCGGTCGCGGCGAGGAGTTTGCGGAGCTTGGCTTCGAGGCGTTCAGCGCTGTCGGTGCGCGTGCCGGGCTCGAGGCCCGCGACTTTGATGTCCGGGCCGATGATGATGAACTGCGTCGGGTGAAGGATGTTGGGCATGGTCCTGCCATCGGGGAGGTTGACGGTGATGGCGGGGTCGTCGCGCAGGGCGAACTTCAGGCCTTGAACGATGCTCTGCATGGTGGGCTGATCGCCCGAGAGGAAGGTCCAGCGCGACTCATCGGCCTGGATCTTGGCGGCGTAGGACTTCATGGCGGCGGGGGTGTCGTTGGCGGGATCGACGGAGATGGTGACGATGCGCACCGGGGTGCCCGCGAGGAGCTGCTGGGCTCGCAGAAGGTGCGAGTGCATGATCGGGCATGCGGTCGGGCAGTTGGTGAATGTGAAGGCGAGGACGGTCCACTTGTCTTTGAAGATGTCGCGGGTGTGCTCGGCGCCGTTCTGGTCGAGCATGGTGAAGTCGGGGATGTTCAGGAGCGCGAGGGCTTCGGGGGGCGGGCCTTCATCGATGAGCGCGCCGGGGGCGCCCATGACGGCCGGGGCTTCCGCCGTGGTGCCGAGCGGGGCGGCGGACTGTTTGGGTCCGCGGACGAGCATGGTGTAGGAAAACACCATCGCTGAAGCGGCGAGGATGCAGAGCACGATCAGGATTCTGGGCGGGCGTGGCCCGCCGCCGCGGTGCTTGCGGGCGGCGATGTGGGCCGCGGTCAGGGCTGCGTTCATTCGACTCCTCCTGCGCCCGCCGTGGTGGAGCGGCGGGCCATGACGATAGCGGCCAGGAGGCACGCGCACACCGCGAAGGCGGCGCTGCCGATCCACGCCGCTCCGGCGCTCGCGGGGTCGCCGCGGAGCGAAGCCGACATCGCGCTGGTGGCCCAGGCCAGCGGGTTGCACATCATGATGAACGCGAGCCACTTGGAGGCACCTTCGGCCGGGAAAATCGCGCCGGAGAGCAGCCACATCGGCATGAGCACGGTGTTCATCACGCCGTGGAACCCGGAGGTGCTGTTGATCCACCACGCGGCGGCGAGGCCGATGCCGATGACGGCGGCGCTCGCCAGGCCCGCTGCGAACAGGGCGCAGATCATCCCCGCGATGCCGGGGTGGTAGCCGACGAGCGGGGCGGCCAGGAGCAGCACCGCAGCCTGGACGAGCGCGACGAGCGTGCCGCCCGCAACCTTGCTGGCGACGATGGTCCACGTGGGCGTTGCCGAGACGATGACGCTCTGGAGGAAGCCGGCCTGGCGGTCCTGGATGAGGGAGATGGCGGCGAAAATGGTCGAGAAGACGACGATCATCGTGACCATTCCGGGCAGAAGGAACGCGGAGTAGGGCATGCCGGATGCCGAGCCCGTGCCCGTGAAGGAACCAGAGAGCCCGCTCGCTGCGAGCACCCAGAAAAGCAGCGGCGTGCCGACCGTGCCCGCGATGCGCGATGGCTGGCGGACGAAGCGCTTAAGTTCGCGGGCGGTGAGGGCGAGCAGGGCGCTCATGCGGCGGCCTCCGCCGTGGTGGTGTCGCTGGGCGCGGGGCCCGGGGGATCGGGGTCGCCCGCGAGCATCGACCCGGTGACGGCGAGGTAGGCATCGGCGAGGGTCGCGGTTCCGGCGCGGAAGGAGACCCCTTTGCGCACGAGTTCGCGAGCGGCGTGCTCGATGGCCTCGGGGTCTCCCGAGCCGACCGCTTCGCCGCGCGTTACGCGGACATCCAGCCCGAGCGCACGGAGCACACCGCGATCGGTGGCCGCGGCGATGACGACGCGTCCGCCCGCCCCGCCGACGGCGGCGCACAACTCCGCGGGCGTTCCGTGGGCGGCGACACGTCCGCGCGACATCATCACGACGTGATCAGCGCGCTCGGCTTCATCCATCAGGTGGGTGCTCATGAGCACGGTGAGGCCGCCCGCTGATTCATCGATCCTGCGGCGAACCAGGTCGAGGAAGCCGCGTCGTGCTTCGAGGTCGAGCCCGCCCGTGGGCTCGTCGAGGAGGAGCAGGGCCGGGGAGGCGACGAGGGCGCGGCCGAGGTCCGCTCGGCGCTGCATGCCGCCGGACAGGGTTGAGACGCGGTCATCGGCGCGGTCGACCAGGCCGATGCGGGCCAGCAGGTCGTTGACGCGCCGCTGCCCGTCGAGCCTGGGCAGGCCGGCCAGTGCGGCCTGGAGCATCATGTTCTCGCGCACGGTCAGGAGCGGGTCGAGGCCCGGGCGCTGGAAGACCATGCCCAGGCGGGCGCGGGCTGCTCGCGGATCGGAGCGCGCGTTCGAGCCATCAATAAGCACTTCTCCGGCGTCGGGGCGCTCAACCGTGGCGATGATCCGCATCAGCGTGGACTTGCCAGCGCCGTTGGGTCCCAGGAGGGCGGTCCACGAGCCGCGGGGAAGATCGAGCGAAACCCCATCGACAGCGCAGCGCGGGGGCGCGCTTCGAGCGGTGTAGGTCTTGGCGATGCTGCGGAGAGACAGGGCGAGCGGATCGCTCATGGGAGGTCTCGGGGGCGGGGGCGAGCTGCTCGTGTGCACGGGCGCACCGCTCGTTCAGCGCAGCGGTGGCAGGGCCGCATCCGCCACGAGCACGAACAGAATGAGCGGCAGGTAGGCCAGCGACGCCAGGAACAGCCCGCGAGCGGCCGCATCGTCGCGGGCCCGGAGCAGCTTGATCGCAAACCAGAGCATCCCGAGACCGGCGACGATCGCCGGGACGCCGTAGAACCAGCCCACGCGGGCGGGCATCGCCCACATCGGCGTGAGCGACACCGCGATCATGATGATGGTCCAGATGAAGCTGGTCCACGCGGTGCGAGCGCCATCGGGATCGATGACCGAGAGCACGCGGAAGCCGCCGCGAGCGTAGTCCTCGCGGTACTTCCAGGCGATGGCGAGGAAGTGGGGGATCTGCCAGGCGAACATGATGAGGAAGACGGTCCAGCCGCCCGCGAGGTCGAGCCCGCCGAGGTTCGAGGGCCCGCCCGTGCATGCGGCGGCCCATCCGATGAGTGGCGGGAGCGCGCCGGGGACCGCGCCGACCCAGGTCGAGAGGACCGAGACGGGCTTCATGGGCGTGTAGATGAGGACATAGATCAGGATGGTCGTCAGCGAGACACCAGCGGCCCAGGGTCCTGCGATCAGCAGGAGCATGAGCACGCCGGCGAGGCCGAGGGACGAGCCGAGGGCGAACCCCTGCGCCGCGGTGAAGCGGCCGGCGGGGATCGGCCTGCTCTCGGTGCGGCGCATCAGTGCATCGCGGCGTGCTTCCCAGGCCTGATTGAGCGTGTTGGCCCCGGCGGCGGAGAGGGCGGTGCCGATGAGCGTCGAGGCGGTGAGGGCGATGAACTCGCCGATGGTCCACGAGTTCATGCCGCGCTGCATGGCGCCCAGAGCGAGCCCGACGCCCGACGTGATCGTGACCAGACGCACGATGCCCGGCTTGGCCAGAGCCATCGCATCGGCGATCAGCTTGCGCGGGGCTAGGTCGATCGATGGGGCGATGCGCGCGGATGTTCCGGCGGCCAGAGCCTCCGATGCCACATCCACGATGCCGGGCTGTGCGCGGGTCATGAAAGACCGGATCATACACGCCAATCGGTGACCGGGAGGCCATCTGAACCGACCGCTGTTCGCGGCGTACTTGGCG
>JBIPMO010000006.1:0-23192 GCA_044369085.1 Phycisphaerales bacterium | reverse complement strand
ATCGTCCCCGAACCCAGCAGGTCGCCCTGAATCATGTTGCACCCGCCCGAGGTGTGGTGGGCGAGCATCTGCGCGAAGGTCCAGTACATGTCCTTGAGGTTCCCGCGCGAGAGCCGCAGCGGCGGCATGCGCCGCTCGCGCATCGTCGCGCTCGAGAGGTACGCCTCGACGGTGATGTCGAACCCGCCCGCACGCTGGTCGCGCTCGCTCCACAGGTGCGGCATCGGCCGCGGGTCCCCTGAGGGGCGAGCCGCCGCCGGGCACCGGAACGGCGCGAGCGCCGCGAGCGTCACGATGCACGGCGAGATCGTCGATGCGAAGTTCTTGGCCAGGAACGGGCCCAGCGGCTGGTACTCCCACTTCTGCATGTCCCGCGCCGACCAGTCGTTGAGCAGGCACAGCCCCACGATGTGCTCCTCGGCCCGGTCGACCGGGATCGCCTCGCCCATCGCGTTGCCCATGCCGACATATGCCCCAAGCTCAAGCTCATAGTCCAGCAGCTTGCACGGCCCGAACACCGGCGCTTCCGCATCGTCGGCCTTGGTCTGCCCCATCGGCCGCCGCACCTCGGTCCCGCTCGTCACGATCGATGAGGCCCGACCGTGGTAGCCGATGGGCACCCACTTGTAGTTGGGCAGCAGCGCATTGTCGGGCCGGAACATCGAACCCACGTTCGTCGCGTGCTGGATGCTCGCGTAGAAGTCGCTGTAGTTCGGGATGCTGCAGGGCTGGATCAGCCGAACGCTCTTGAGCGGGCGCACCAGCGTGTGCTTCTCAACCCGCTTGCGGCGGAGCGACTTCCCATCCTTGTTCAGGATGTCGCTCACGCACCGGCGAACGTGGTCCCACACATCGGGCGGCAGGTCGAGCATCAGCGACAGGTCTTCGTATTCCTCCTCCTCCAGGAACCCATCAGGGTCGGGGGCGATCAGCTCTTGCGCTGCGCACTCATACAGGTCCAGCACGTGGTCGCCGATCAGCACGCCGACCGAGCGCACCACATCCGTGTCCTCCTCGCCCGGCGGCTCCGACGGGCGGGCACCGGTCTCGTCCGGTGGCGACGCCTCGAACGTGCAGAGCGGCAGGTTCTGGATCGGAAAGTCGGTGCCCGGGTCGTTTGCCGACTCCACCCAGGAGCGCAGGTTCGGGTTGTGGGTGTCGTTGATCTCGAAGGGCATGGCGGCTCCGGGCGGCAGTGGGGGGGTGATTTGAATGTGCCCGGGCGGTTCCAACCAGCGCCGCGTGCACGAATGGGCATCCTAGTCGCACACTGCGCCAACCGGCGTGTGAACCGAGCACAACCGCCGCGGCCACTCCTAACCTGAAACCCCAACCCCGAAACCCCAACCCCCAACCCCGATTCCCGCCCGCCTCCAGACGTATACTCGCGCCGCGTGTTCGACCGCCTTTCACAAGTCGTCTCGCGCCTCGCGGAATACGCGTGGTGGGAGGTCGCCATCGAGGTGGCGATCCTGTGGGTCATCGTCTACGCCGTGCTCCGCTTCGTGCGCGGCACCCGAGCCGCGGGTGCCCTGAAGGCGATCATCGTGGTGCTCCTCGGAGGCTGGGTCGCGGTGCGGCTCTTGTCCCGCGGCGATCTCTTCCCGCGTCTGGCCATCATCTACAACACCCTCCTGCAGTACGCCGCGATCGCGCTGGTCGTCACCTTCCAGCCCGAGCTCCGCCGAGCCCTCATCCGCCTTGGCGAGGCCCCGCTGCTCTGGGGATCTCAGGCGAACGTCCGCCCGGTCGTCGCCGCCGTCACCCAGGCCTGCATCTTCCTTTCCAAGAACAAGTTCGGCGCCCTCATCGCCATCGAGCGCAACGTCGGCCTGCGCGATGCGATCGAGACGGGCCGCCACCTCAACGCCGATGTCTCCGAAGAGCTCCTCTCCTCCATCTTCTGGCCCAACAATCCGCTCCACGACATGGGTGTGGTCATCCGCGGGCTCAAGATCATCGCCGCGGGGGTCCAGTTCCCACTCGCCGAGGCCGGGGACATGCCCGATCCGCACCTGGGCACCCGCCACCGCGCCGCCGTCGGCCTTGCTCGTGCCACCGATGCCCTGGTCATCGTCGTCAGCGAAGAGACCGGGGCCATCAGCCTCGCCGAAGGGTCCACCTTCGAAAGGAACCTCACCCTCGAAACGCTCCGCGAGCAGCTCACCCGCCGCCTCTCACGCCCGGGCGAGGGCGAAGATGGCGAGGGCAAGCGCCACGCGCGCCTCAAGCTCCCGCGGCTGGGGAGGGATTCCGGTGGCTGAACGACTCCGCACCTTCCTGCTCGTCACGCTGCTCGCCGTCGTCTTCTGGCTCTTCGCCGAAGCCGAGAGCCTGGGCCAGTACACGGGCCTCACACGCATCCGCTTCATCACCGGCGACTCCGCCGAGCGGCTGGTCCGCCCGGCCGATGGCTTTGATGGCAGCGTCACCATCGATATGACCGGCACCAAGGCCGCCGTCGCCCGCGCATCCCAGGCCCTGGCCGGCGGCATCGCCCTCGAGCCCGGCATGACCGGCCTTCCCACCACCGAGGGCCGCCACAGCATCAACCTTTTGCAGGCGCTCCAGGCCCACCCCACGCTGCGCGAGGTCGGGGCCCAGATCACCTCCGTCCGCCCGCAGGTCGTTGACGTCATCGTCACCGAGCTCACAACCCAGCAGGTCCCCATCGATGCCGCTCTGCCGGGCGTCGAAGTGGTCGGCGGCGTGAAGGTCACCCCCGAGCGGGCCACCGTCCGACTCCCCAAGGCCGCGTGGGAACTCAGCCGCGACACCCTCCGCATCACCGCTCGCCTCAGCGAGGCCCAGGTCCGCGGTGTCCCGTCGAGCGGCGCGGTCCGACTTGATGCCCGCCTCGAACCGCCCGAGAGCATCGTCGCCCTCCCGGGCTTCACCATGGTCGAGTCGTCCGCGATGCTCGACTTCATCGTCCGCAGCCGCGCCATCACCGAGCGGCTCACGAGCGTCCCCGTACAGGTCGTCCTCCCGCCCATCGAGGTCGGCCGCTGGCGCGTCGAGATCGATGAGTCCGACCGCTTCCTGGAGGTCCAGGCCAGCGGCAGCACCGATCGCGTCGAGCGCCTCCGCAAGAAGGAAGATGCCGTCATCGCCGTCGTCTCGCTCTCCAGCGATGACCTGGCCGCCATGGTCCAGTCGCGCCCCGTCACCCTGATGGTCCTGCGCCAGGGAGCCATGTCCGTCCCTGCCGACCTCGAACTCTCCGCCGCCAAGCAGACGATCGCTCTGAAGATCATCCGGGAGCCCGAGGTGCCCGCCAAGGGGCCGACGCCGTGAGCACCCCGGCGACCGACACCATCCACGCCCATTGCAGAGCGATCGCCGAGGCCGCCGCCGCCACCAAGCCGCAGCTCCGCGCCCTTTCAGGCGCCGACCGCACCGCGATTCTCCGCGACATGGCCGCCGCCCTCCGCGCTGCCGAGCCCGACATCCTTACCGCCAACCAGCGCGACCTCGCGGCGGGCACCGACCTCTCGCCCGCCCTGCGCGACCGCCTCACCCTCACCCCCGCCCGCCTTCAGGCCATGGCCGCCGCCGTCGAGCAGATCGCCGCCCAGCCCGAGCCGCTCGGCGAGATCGTTGAGGGCCGCATCCTCCCCAGCGGCATCCGCATGGAGAAGCGCCGCGTCCCCATCGGCCTGATCGTCGTCATCTACGAGAGCCGCCCGAACGTCACCTCCGATGCCGCCGCTCTGTGCTTCAAATCCGGCAACGCCGTCGTCCTGCGCGGCGGCAAGGAATCGATCCACTCCAACCTCGCCATCGTGCGGGCCCTGCGCGGGCCGCTGGAAAGGCGAGGGCTCGCGGATGCCGTGGGGTTTGTCGACATCACCGACCGGTCGGCCATCGATGCCTTGGTCAGCCTCGAAGGCTTGGTGGATCTTGCCATCCCCCGCGGCGGGCCATCGCTGATGAAGGCCGTCACCGCCGCCGCCCGCGTCCCCATCGTCAAGCACGATGCGGGCAACTGCCACATCTACATCGATCAGCACCTCGATGGGCTCGAAGAGGCCGCCGAGCGCATCACCGTCAACGCCAAGGCCCAGCGACCGGGCGTGTGCAACGCCGCCGAGACCCTGCTCGTCCACGAGCGCGTCGCCGCGAGAATGATCCCGCGCCTCTGCGCCGCCCTCGCCAAAGCAAACGTCGAGATCCGCGCCGACGAGGCCACCCGCGCCCTCTACCCGAGCGCCAAGCCCGCCACGGAAGAAGACTGGGCCACCGAATACCTCGACCTCATCATCGCCATCCGCATCGTGCCGAGCCTCGAAGAAGCCTGCACCCACATCCGCCGCTGGGGCAGCCAGCACACCGAGGCCATCATGACCAGCTCCATCCAGTCCGCCGAGCGCTTCATCACGCTGGTCGAATCCGCGAGCGTGATGGTCAACTGCTCAACCAGATTCGCCGATGGCGGCGAGTACGGCCTAGGCGCAGAGATCGGCATCTCGACAGCGAAACTCCACGCTCGCGGGCCGATGGGAGCCAAGGACCTCACCACGACGCAGTGGGTGCTCGTGGGGAGCGGGCAGGTGCGGGGGTAGATGGATCTTCGAATACTGATACGTGACGCGTCAATCCGGTTCGGTGTGTCGCAGAGCGTCTTTGAGCGAGTTGCTTCTTATTATATCCACGATCGGGTCATAGATCTTGACGACAATATCGTTCCATTCTTCAACAAGGCAGTGTAACGCGTCTGCTGTAAGGCAAGCAAAGGCGTATTTACTGCTTGTTGCATTGTCCAGTTTAATCTTTCCATTGTCATCCGTCCAATCAGCACTCGTTGAGCGACAGACAAATGCGATACGCTCTATCTGCCTCCCAGACTCTAATAATCCTTCGGGGTGAAAGGCAATGTTGCCATGTGCCAGCGCGTGGCGGATGATCGCTAGCATGTTGCCAAGCAAGATGCTAGCGCTAACGTATTCAATGTCGCAGTTTGCGTCATTGCCGATAGCAAGCACACTTTTTGTATCAAATTTATTCTTGCATATCAGTCCGATTTTACATCCTTTATCGAATGTCCGTTTGATAGCGTCCGCAGCCTTTTTGCGGTACTCGTCGCGAATCTGATCGGAGTGTGTAGTTTTGCTGCTCTGCTCCGCAGTTTGATCCGGCATGTCAGGATCTTCGTCGCGAGGCTCTATGAGCCGATATCGGATAATCGTAGTACTCAGCGCGAGCACGGATAATGCTGCTGTGACATCGTACTTGCTGTGGCGCATGCAGTCCCAGATCGCCCGCAGCCTGATCGGGATGTCACATATCGGATCTCGATACTCGCCCATCCCTCACCTCACTTCTTCGCGTACTCAAACACCCCCCGCCCCGTCTTATCCCCCAGCCGCCCCGCCGTCACCAGTTGCTTCAGCAGCGGGCACGCCCGGTACCGGTCGTTGTTCAGCCCGTCGGCGAGCACGTTCATGATGTGAACGCACGTGTCCAGCCCGATGAAATCCGCGAGCCGCAGCGGGCCCATCGGGAAGTTGCAGCCCAGCTTCATGATCCCATCGATCGCATCGGGCTCGGCGACCCCCTCCATCCACGCGTAAAACGCCTCATTAATCATCGGCATCAGCACGCGGTTGGAGACGAACCCCGCTCGGTCGTTCGCCTTGAGCGGCGTCTTGCCGAGCCGCGTCGAGAGCGCCATCGTCCGCTCGACCACCGCCGCCGAGGTCTGGATCGCCGGGATCACCTCCACCAGCGCCATCAGCGGCACGGGGTTGAAGAAGTGCATCCCCACCACCCGGCTCGCGCTCGTTCCGGCCGCCGTCGCGATGTCGGTGATGCTGATGCTGCTGGTGTTGGTCGCGAGCACCACCTCCTCGCTCGGGAACATCGCCGCGAGCTTGGTGAACAGGTCCTTCTTGACCTTCACATCCTCGACCACCGCCTCAACCACCCAATCCGCTCCGGCGGATGCCAGCCCGTCCAGCGTCTGCACATGCTTGATGCGACCGAGCGCGGCATCGGCATCGGCCTGGCTCATCTTCCCCTTCTCGACGAACTTGCCGAGCGACTTCGTGTGCACCGCGCGGCACCTGTCCGCAGCGCCCGCGAACGCATCGAACACCGTGACGTTGATCCCCGCCACCGCGGCGATCTGCGCGATCCCGCCACCCATCTGCCCCGCGCCCAGCACCGCCATGCTCTTGATGTCCGACATCGTCCGCTCCTTGTTTCACGACTGAACTCACCGCGCCGCCGCGCGAGTGGAGGCGTCATGATACGGGCTGCATTCGCGACTCCCGCGCCCGCCCGGGCGACGGCCGCTATGCTGGATGCATGGTTACCGGCGGCATCCTCGGCGCGCTCATCCTGGCGGTCAACATCTACGTGATCTACAGGATCCTGACGGGCGGCGGCTCCGGCCTGTCGAAGGTGCTCTGGATCGCCGTGGTGCTGATCTTCCCGATCCTGGGTGTGATCCTGTGGTGGCTCCTGGGCAAGAAGTGATCCGAAGCGGCTCGCGCATCGCGCCGCCGTTCAGTTCTTCTTCCTGGGCTTGAAGATGTCCTTGAGCGCATCGTCCACCCCCTTCTTGATGTCGGGGGGCAGCACCTTGTCGAGCGCGCCGGGCAGGCTCTCTTTCAGGATCAGGTCAAGCTGAGGCTCGCTCTTGGTCCGCCCGAACGGCCCGTGCGTCCGGATCGGCAGCACCGTGATCGAGTCGAGCCCCGGGACCTTCCCGATCCCCTTGGCGACCTCATCCGCCACCGCCGAGAAGGGCACGAACGTCACGATGTCCATCGTCTTCTCGTTCAGGTCGATCGTCCCCCGCGATTCCACGGTGAACTCGCCGAGCGGGATCTCGATCTTGTCGTAGGTCACCACCCCCGAGCGCACCTTGAACTGGAAGGGCTTGATCTTCTCGCCGATCTTGCCGCCCGACTTCTGGCCACCGAGCTTCAGCAACTGACCGAACCAGTCGGACGTGTTGAAGCGGATCGTGCCCATGTCCGCCGTGATGTCGCCATTGAGCTTGCGCGTGTCGCCATCGGTCGGCAGCGTCAGGTTGGTCGCGTCGATCGTCGCGGGCTGGTCCTGCGGCGACTTCTCGACCCCGCTCATCAGCGGGATCACCGTCTCGATGTACCGAGCCGAGAGCTCCTTGGTGATCCGAGTCAGCGTGATGTTCGCGGGCTGGGTCGTCGTCAGCACGTTGTTGGCCACCGCGCCGACCAGAGTCGCCTTCGCGTTGTCGGTGTTCACCGCCACGCGAAGGTCCCCCGAGTTCTTGCTGAGGTTCTGCGCACGACCATCCAGCGCCGTCGTCCCGCCCAGCAGGTCGACCAGCAGCCCCTGCTGGTTGCCCAAGGCATCGAGCACCGCCGTCGGCACCGACCCCTTGATGTTCGCCGTCACCCGCGCCCCATCCGAGTTCACCGACCCATCGGCCAGCAGCGCATCATCCACCCGCCCATCGACGGTCACAGGCTGCTTGGTCCCCCCCTTATCGCTCATCACCTGCGTCGCCAGGTTGAACACCAGCGAGCCGGGCGTCCGGTCCGTCCCCACCGTCGCCGCGAACTGATCGAACGACACCCGCTGCCCATCGGTCGTCCGCAGCTTGATCTGCGGCGATGCTGCCTTGGCCGCGATGCGGAACACATCGGGCTTCAGCGGTGCCCCGCCCGATGCCACGGCGAGTTCGTTCAACTCCACGCGCAACTTCGTCGCCCCCTCAAACGTCACCGTCGGCTGTCCCTTCTCATCTTTGGGCGCGATGTACGCGTTGGCCCACGCCTGGCTCATCTCCCAGTCCAGAGCCGCGGGCTGGTCCAGCGTGTAGCGGTCGGTCTGCTGCGTGAGCGCGATGATGGTGTTCAGCCGCTGGCTCTCGACCGTCGCCTGGATCTTCTGCGGATCGCGGGCGCTCTCGCGCATCCCCGTCAGGGCCAGCCCCGCCTCGGCCCCCAACGGCTCGGAAAGCAACGCGGGCCGCCCCAGCCACTGGTCCACCCGCGCCGTATCCACACCCTTGATCGCCACATTGAAAGTCGGCGGCGGGTTGAGCAGCGCCGCTTCGCCTTCGACAAACGCCAGCCGCGCCCCCTTCTGGTCAGGATCGAACAGTTCCAGCTTCACGCTCGCCACGTTCTGGCGAACATCCTGCGCCACGTACGCGAAACCCGCGAGCAGCGTGCGCACCCCCGCCGACAGAGGCCGCCCCTCGGCCCCGCCCGGCAGGTTCCGCACCACGATGTCGTTGTCGCACGTCAGCGAGCCGCGCACCGTCCCCAGCGTCTTCATGTCGGGCTTGTCCTGGGCATCCAGGTTGAACGTGAAGGGCAGCACCTGCGCGTTCACGATCGGTGTCCCCTCAAGTGTCGGTCGCGGCGACACGTCCGGGCTGTACGCCTGCATCGCCGAAGCCACCAGGTTCGGTGTCAGCGTCATCTTCACGTTCAGCGGGCCGACACCCACCGTCTTGCCCGTCAGCCCGGCGACGGTGCTCGCCGTCAGGTTCTGCCCGCGGATGCTGATCGAAACCGACCGCTCGGGGGTCTTGCCCACCGTCGGGTCCACCTGCTGCGCTGGCGCTGTGACCAGCAGGTCCATCGTCGGCCCGACCGCCTCGCGCACGATCGCCCCGTTCTTCGGGTCAAACACCGCCGCCAGCACCGTGGGAACACCCGAAAGCTCGACGCGACCCTCGGGCTTGATCGTTGCGATGTTCACCGCGCCCGCATCATCAAAGAGCCGGCCGAACTTGATGTCGCCCGCCATCGTGAACCCCTGCCCGGCGTGGGTGCCCTGGCCCGCGATGGTCATCGCGGCCCCGCTCTGCGGGTTGTGAACGATGCTCAGGTTCAGGTCATCGGCCGACAGGCGGCGCTGAGCCACCGTCGCTCCCGTCCCCGTGTCGCGCAGCGTGATGTCCATGCCCCCCGTGTTCAACGTCACCTTCGCGAACGCCGATCCGGGGTTGAACACCTTGCCCGCCTCGGGCAGCGTCACCTTCACATCCGTTACCGCGAGCGCCAGCGGCTTGCTCCACGCCAGCGTCTCGACGGGCGAGCCCTCCTGCGATTGCATCAGCGCCTGCGCCAGGTCGCCGGGCCGGGCCATATTCAGCGTGATCCCCGCCGGCGAGGTCGAGATCGTCCGCCCGACCAGCGACAGCCCGCCGCCACCGGTCAGCCCCTGCGCCTTCACCGCCAGATCAATATCCATGTCCGCCGCGGCCGGGCCGGGCTTGGTCGTGATCGTGATGTCCGCCGTCGGCCCCACCGACCGACCCACCGCGTCCCGCAGGTTCGCGGGCAGATACCCGAGCAGGTGCGTCGGCAGCGACGCGATCTCGATGCTCCCGATCGGCCGCGCCGTCTCCGGAGTCACGCTGAACGGCGCTTCACCCGCGCCGCCGCGCTTGAGCAGGTTCCGCAGGTCAAGGTCCGCCTTGATCGTCGTCGCCGCGCTCCCCTCCGATGCCAGCGACCAGTCCAGATTCGCCGCCGGGTCCTTGCCCGGACGCAGCGTGACCGCCGACTTCAGCGAGTTCACACGCAACGAACGGTCGCCGATGCCCTTGGTCACCGTCAGCCCGCTCGCGTCCAGGGTCACGGTTGCCGAGGCCATCGCCAGGTCCGGCCGCCCCTCGCCCGTCATCGGGACATCAAGGTCAGCCACCTGCAGCGTCCCGGCACCCTCGCCCGCAAACTCAAAGCCCTTGTTTGCCAGGAACGCCCGCAGCACCGGGCCAAGCCGTGCCGATTCGAACAGGATCGGGCTCGCGCCGGTCGTCGAGATCCGCTTGTCATCAACGACCAGATCAGCCGACCCGCGCAGGTGCGATGCATCGATATTCAAAGCAAGATCCGTCGGCGGGATCGCCGCATCCACCGCCGATGAGCCCGCCGTGTCCCGTGTCCGCGCGGTCAGGCTCGCATTGACCGTCTCGCCCACCACTTCCGTCACCGTGAACCCCATGGATTTCACGAACGGGTCCGCCAGACGAGCGGGCACCCCCTTCAGCGATGCTTCCGCGCGCAGAGCTGCCGGCAGCCCGGCACGCACCGCACCCTTGTCATCCAGCAAGCCTTGAGCCTCCACATCGAGCATCAGCGCCCCGGCCTCGGCCCCATCGAGCATCGCACGGGTCCGCGCTGTCACCGTCAGAACCCGGGCGAAGTCCGCCGCCGCGGCCTCGAACTCGATCGGCTCCACGCGGAAGGATCGCGCTGCCTGACCCTCAGCCAGCACCGCTGTCCCCTCGATTGCCGATGTGTTCAGCGCCGCACGCACCGCCGCGCCGCGGAAGTCCATCGCCGCCCCGGACCCCGAGGTGTCGGGCAGCGGCACATCCAGCACGCTTATCACCGCCTTGATCGTCGGATCCGATGCCAGATTGATCTTGGCCCCCGACCCGGCAAACGCCTCGACCAGCGATGCCGGCACCGACCCCTCGAACACGATCGGCTTCGATGCGTCCGCCAGTTTCAGCCGCCCGCCCTTGGCCACCACGCCGAGAGATGCCCGAGCGGGCCCGGGGGTGCTCGTCATCGCCTGAGCGTTGCCGGTCGCGAGCCGCGCCAGCGCATCGATCAGGTCGCCCGGTGCTTCGATCCCCGCGCTCAGCGTCACATCCGACTGCGGCAGCGTCAGCACACCGCTCGCATCGAACAGGCCGCTCGCCCGCCCGTCGATCGCGACCGTCGGGCTCTTGGCCTTCACCGCCAGCGTCGCCCCGCCGCGAACCGAGAAATCCAGCGTCGCATCCAGATCATCGATCACCACAGGCTTCGCCCCGGCCGCCGCGGGGGTGTACTTGATGTCGATCGCGCGCGCGTTGAACGTGAACTTCGTCCCGGGCGGGATCCTCACCGGCGCCGGCAAGGGCTTCGCCGCTGCGGGCTTGGTCGCATCCACCACGGGTGGCTGCGAAGGTGAAGGTGCCGGCAACTGATCCTCGCGCACATCCAGCGAGCCCGACAGGTTGATCGTTCCAAAGTCCCCGCCGCTCAGCCCCAGACCCAAGAGCGACGACACCGCCTCGGCCTGAAGGTCCGCCATCACCGCGCCAGATGCGTCCTTCACCTTGATGTCCGCCACCTTCTGCGGGCCGCCCCACGAAAGCGACACCCCCTTCACCGACGCCGTGTACGTCTTGCCACCCTGAACCACCGGGTAGTCGCCTTGGATGAACCCCGCCGCGATGCCGGGCAGGAAGAAAAGCCCGACCCCGATGACCACCACCACGACAGCGAGGATGATCAGCAGAACCTTGACGATCCCGCCACGGCGAGCGCCGAGAGCGGACGAGTGAATGGATGACATGGTTGAGTTTGCTCCGGCTGTTTGGATCGCGGAAGGGTCCGCGTGAGAGTCTGGGTCGTGAACGGCAAGGAGTTTATTGCCGATCCGACCCCCGCAGGTGCGGTTCGGACGAATTTCACCTGCGTTTCGCTTGAGCGCCCCTCATTTGTAGTGCATACTCCCGTTTCTCCGGCGAAAGCCGGATCGCACAGGGTTCAGGTTCAGTCTCAGGTGGACAATCAAGCCGTCGCGGGTTGCGTGGGAACGTCGTTCCTCCGTCGCGGTGTTCTTGGCCCGCCTCACAGCACAGAAGGAGTCAGGGAGATGTCTATTCGCACGATTGGTACCGCCGCGCTCGCGGCTGCCGCGATCGCCTCGTCGGCGTTCGCCGGTTTCGATGGTCAGCAGGTCACCGTCAACGCGGGCGGGATGAACGTTTGGCCCGACCCCTCGACCCAGACCTTCTCGGAAGTCGGGACCCCCCTGACCGCCGAGGTCGGCCCCGCCGTCGAGGCCTCCAGCATCGGCCTCTACTCCAGCTTCAGCGTCGACTTCACCAACAGCACCATCACGCTCGTCTGGAACAAGGACATGGGGGCCATCCGCGTCGGTGGCGATGATGGCTCGGGCGCCAACGCCATGTGGTTCATCGACACCAACGACTCGATCCCCGAGATCGTCGGCGTGTCCCTCGATGCGAACATCGCCAACCCGCTCGGCCTCGCGCCGCAGGACCTCGCCTTCACCGCCAACAGCGTCCTCATCGACCTGAGCAACACCGCCTGGCAGTCCGGCCGCGACACCGCCATCATCCACGTCACCTTCATCCCCACCCCGGGCGCTGCGGGCCTGGCGGGCATCGCCATGCTCGCCGGCCTCCGCCGCCGTCGCTGAGTTCCCGCAAATCCGTTCAAATCGAAGCCGGGACCGATTGTCGGTCCCGGTTTTTCGTTGCGCACGAGCGCGCTCACTACAATCCCGCCCGTGCCCAGCGGCCCCTCCGACAACGCGTTCCTCAGAGGCCTCGCCGGGCGCTTCGTCGTCTTCGACGGGCCCGATGGCAGCGGCAAAAGCACCCAGTTTCGCCGTCTCCTGGCCGCCCTCCGCGACCAGAGTGTGCCCGTCTGCGAGGTCCGCGAGCCGGGCGGCACCGCCGTCGGCGAACGCATCCGTCACATCCTGCTCGACCCCGCCCACACCGAGATGACCCTCCGCTGCGAGATGATGCTCTACATGGCGAGCCGGGCCCAGCTCGTCGAAGAAAAGATCCGCCCCGCCCTCACCCGCGGGGAGTTCGTCCTCGCCGACCGCTACGTCTCGAGCACCCTCGCCTACCAGGGGGCGGCGGGGGGGTTGCCACTCGACGAGATCATGGCCGTCGCTCGCGCTGCCTGCGGAACGCCGGGCACACCCTCGGCCTGCTGGCCCGACCTCACCGTTGTCTTCGATGTCGATGAGATCACCGCCCGCTCGCGCCTCTCCCCCCTCCTCGACCGCATCGAGCAGCGCAGCACCGAGTTTCACCGCACCGTCCGCGCCGGCTACCTCGACCAGGCACGCCGCGAGCCCGGCCGTTACGCCATCGTCGATGCCTCCAAGTGCGAAGACGATGTCACCCAAGCGCTCATGACCGTGCTCCGCACGCGGCTGATCACGCGCTGAGCGCGCGAAAGGACCGCCCGCGACGGCGCGGGCGGTCCGGAATCAATCATCGGTCAACCTGCGGCCATCACACCGGACCGCTCAACGGCGCCGACGCAGAAGCCCAAGGCCCGCAACGCCGAGCAACGTGGCACCCATCGGGGTCGGCACCGCGTTGTTCTGAGGCTCGAAGTACCCAGTCGCATGCTCGCCGGTGAAGATCGGGAAGAAGTTGTCATCACCCGTCCCGCCCGCGAGCTGGCCGGGGAACTTCTGGTTCCAGGATGGGAGCGCGGATTCAGGGAGCGTCACGTCAAACAGCAGCTTCCACATGCCTCCTTCGGGCAGCGCGGGCGGCTGGAAGGGCTGCACCACGCCGCCGAACCCGAACCAGGTCGCTCCGGGCGCCGCACCCGGTGAGGCACCAAGTCCGGAAGACGTGTTGGCATTTGGCGCGAGCGTGTTGAAGTTGTCGAGCGTGAAGATGATCGTATCGCCCGGCAGCACCGCCACGACCCGCGGGTTCGACACGCCGATACCGAACGGTGCCGGGTTGTCCGCGCTGCCAAGGCCCAGCCCGCACACGCAGTTCGTCGTGATGCTCGGCGGGAACAGACCGACCACCGAACCGACCGCCGCCGTGTACGTCCCGTTCCCGTTGTTGAGCAGCGGGCCGACCCAGAATCTCGGCGGGTCGATCGGAGGCCGCATCACACAGGCCCCGGCCTGACCAACGAACGCCGCGGCCATGCCCGCGGCCAGCAAGAGCGAAGTACTTCTGCAGGTCATCTCAGACTCCCTTTCTTCATGACGAGAAATCAAAGCTCCGTCCCAGTACAAACCAAAGCACGCGCAGCAGGCATCCGGGCCGTCGCCACGCTCACTCCAAACAGAGTGACGCATTGGCTACGCGCTGGACACGGCACGACCGTGTCCTCTGATGTGGGACAAACGAGTTGCACGCAAGCCGCGCCAGTTCCTGTGCCAGAGAGCAGCGGCTGTGATCGAGCATGCTCTTGATTCCGAGCATGTCAAGACTTGCTGGCGGCGTTCCGGCGAGATTCAGACTTTTGGTGCACTCTTACTAGGAGTTCCGCACGGCCAAGGCCGGACAACATGATCACGCGCCGATCACCCGTCGCAGCGCCCGCCCCGCGTACTCGTACTGCTCCGCCGTGTTGTAGAGCTGCCCGCTGATGCGCATCAGCCGTTTGGGGTGCGCCGGCCAGCCGATGATCGGCACCTGCACGCCGAACTCGTCGTAGAGCCGCGAGCCCGTGTCATCCGCCGCGGGCGGTGTGTTCCGCGCATCAGGAATCCGCACCGCGGCCATCGTTCCGATCATCCCATCGGGGGCGAGCGGCTCGCAATCCAACATACTGAAAAGCAGAGCACGGGCCGCCAGCGCCTTCTCCCGGTTCGCTCGCATCACCGCCGCCCAGCCGCCGGGCAGCATCGCTTCCATCGTCGCGATCGCCTCAGGAATCGCCAGCCACGCCGAGAAGTCATCCGTCCCCGTCCAGTCGAACAACTGATGAAACCGCGACCGGTCCGTGCGCGTGCTGTTGAGCGCGTGGCTGATCACCGCGGGCACCAGCCCGTCGCGCTTGCCGGCCTCCGCCACCAGGAACCCCGCCCCCTTGGGGGCGCACATCCACTTGTGGCAGTTCCCGACGTAGTACGCCGCGCCGATCCCATCCACACGCAGCGGCAACATCCCCGGCGCGTGCGCCCCATCCACGAGCACATCGACCCCCTGTGTCCGCGCTGCCGCCACGATCTCCTCGACCGGAAACACCAGCGCTGTCGGGCTCGTCACATGGCTGACCATGATGAGCCGCGTCCGATCCGTCACGCGGGCCATGATCGCGCTCGTCACGTCCTCCGCCCCGCGCACCGGCAGCGGGATCTCCGCCGTCACCACCGTCGCCCCCGCCCGCTCGGCGGTCCACCGCAGCACGTTGTTGCACGCGTTGTACTCGTGGTTGTTGGTCAAAATCTCGTCGCCGGGGCCGAGATTCAGCGAGCGCACAATCGCGTTCACCGCCGCCGTCGCGTTGGGCACCAGCGCCACCCCCGCGGGATCGGCCCCGATAAACGCCCCCAGCGCCGCCCGTGCCCCGTCGATCAGCCCTTCGAGCTCGCGCACCATGAACCGCACGGGCTCGCGCTCCATCTGCTCGTGCAGATGCCGCTGCCGCTCGATCACTCGCAGCGGGCAGGCCCCGAACGAACCGTGATTCAGGAAGACCACCTGCGGGTCAAGCATCCAGTGCCGCGCGTGGTCGCTATAGCCGGGTTTGACGAGCGGTTCCACGGGAGAAAGTGTACCCCCGACAACCTACTCCCGACCCCGGGCCACTCACGCCGACAGGTCCACTCGCCGCCCGGTCTCGACCCCCGTCGCCGCCGCGTTCTTCGCCGCCGGATTCCGGTACATCGCGAGCGAAGCCCCCTCGCTCGGCATCGGCGTCTCACCATTGAAGTCGATCGCACCGGGCACCACCCCCGCGATCAGCCGATCCATCGGCCCGGGCTCGCGCTGCGCCGGCTCGATCCGCGCCACCGCGTCCAGCGACCGCGGCGCTCGCGCCTGCGCCGGCCCGGCAGGCTGCACGCCGTAGGCGCGAGCCACATGGAACGGGTTGGTCGGGCCATCGATCCGCATACACCACAAACCTTAGCAGAGCCGCACCCCGAGCGGAACCACCTATTCCGAGGCGCTCCGCGTCCATCTGCAAGTTATCTCGGTTCTTGGACCTCGCTGGCGCACGCCTTGCGCTCACGCCCCGGCGTCGGGCTCCACGTGCACCAGCACATCGATCACGCGGCGCTCGTGCAATCGCACCGCATCCTTGACGGCGTGCGCCACGCGGTGCGCATCGCGCACGTTCATCGTCGGATCAACCCACACGTGCATGTCCACCCAGTAGCCCGTCCCCAGCTTGCGCGTGAACACCTTCTGCACCCGCCGCACGCCCGCGACCGTCTCGGCCGCCGCCCGGGCCCGAGCGATCGTCGCGGGATCCTGCCGGTCCATCAGCTCGTTCATCGGCCCGATCCCCAGCAGCGCTGCGTTCACGATGATCACCGCGCTGGCCACCAGCGCTGCCCAGTCCTCCGCCGCCTCGTACCCAGGCCCGCCGAAGACCGAGATCGAAATCCCGATCGCCGCCGCCAGCGATGTCATCGCATCGCTGCGATGGTGCCACGCATCGGCGTGCACCGCGCTCGACCCCGACTCCTGCGCGCTGCGACGAACCACGCGGTAAAGGACCTCCTTCACCACGACGACCACCACCAGCACGGCGAGCGTCCAGGCCTTGGGCGATGTCTGCGGCGAGAGAATCTCCCGGACCGCCTGAACCCCGATCCCGATCCCCGCAACCAGCACGAACCCCGCCACCGCCAGCGCCGCCAGAGACTCAGCGCGACCGTGACCGTACGGGTGCTGCTCATCAGGCTCCCGGGCCGACCACCTCAGCCCGCCCCACACGATCGCCGATGCCACCACGTCCAGCAGCGATTCCAGTGCATCCGCCACCAGAGCGAAGGATTGACCAAAGACCCCGGCCGCAAGCTTGAATGCCGACAAGCCCGCCCCCGCGATGATGCCCAGCGCCGCCGCGCGCCGCGGCGCGAGAACCCGCCCGCTTCTGCTCTGCTTCTCAGTCACCGCTAACCACCGTTCTTGCCCCGCGCCCCGGCCATCGCCCCGAAGAACCTAGCAGCGCGCCCGCCTCACCGGGCGAAGACCCTCCCGCCGCTACACTTGGCGGCCCCACCGGAGAAGGAACGATTCGTTGGGCGAGCCACGCACCAGCAACATCCTGCCGCTGCGCCTCATCCCCTGCTTGGTGCCCGAGCGGGTCCATCTCGCAGCTTTTCCTACACAACTGGGGGATGAATCGGCGAGCCAATGGACCGGTGTGCGGGCGTTACTCGCCCAGTGTGACGCCGTGCGGGCGTTTCGCCGCGGCCCATGAGGATCATCAGCAATTTCACACAATCTTTGGCCATCCCTCGCATGGTCTTTGCGCACAACAGGGCAAAGCCTGCATGGACTCTCCTATTTTCCAGGGCTGGCGACGCGATCGTCGTCCATTCACGCATTCAATACGAGCACCTGGAGGAAACACAATCATGCTCACCACTCTCACACGCGCTGCGGGGTTCGCTCTCGCGCTGGCGCTGGCATCGGCGGCGTCCGCCGGTAACAGCGTCCTGCTGGGCGTCGCGTCATACGCCCCCTTCACCCAGCAGGGGCTGTACCGAATCGATGCATCCACCGGCGCGGCGACCCTTATCGCCAACACCGGCCTCGTGAACATCAACGGCATCTCGTTCGACACCGTCACCGGCACCTTGTACGCCTACACCACCGCCGCCGACCTCTACAAGATCGATGTGAACACCGGCGCGGCGACGCTGCTCGCTCAGGTCAACGCGACCGTCCCCGAAGGCGACCTGGCGATGACCTCGCCCGCCTCGGCGTTCGCCGTCAATGCCGGGCTCTTCGGCGCCATCAGCATCACGACCGGCGTCTTCGCGCCGATCGGCCTGCTCGGCCCCGCCGGGGACGACATCTCCGGGCTGGCCCTGGACGCCACGGGAGCGGTCTTTGGCTACGCCAAGAACGGCACAAACGCCGACACGATCGTCACCATCAACCCGCTGACCGGCCTGGCGACCACGCTCGGCCCGACCGGGTTCAACGCGGCCTCCGCGGTCGGCGCGCTGGCCTTCGACCCGGCCGCCTCCGCGATGTACCTCTCCGACGGCGCGAACCTGCGGCTGGTCAACACCTCGACCGGCGAGGCGACGCTCATCGGCGCTCACGGGGTCAACCACCTCAGCGGTCTGGCGATCATCCCGTCGCCCGCGGCGACCGGGCTGGCGCTTGTTGCGCTGGTCGGATCACTCCGCCGCCGCCGCTGAACCGCGCGGTCGCTCAGACGTAAACCCGCGGCCTCGGCCGCTCTGTCATGCATCGAGCACCAACCCTCCCGAGCAATCTCACGGAGATCCGAACATGCGCATCCTCTGCAACATTCTTGGCCTCGCCGCGGTGTGCGGCGCGGCGCTGACCGCCTCGGCGGCGTCCCCCCTCAGCGACGACATGGCTCACAGCGACGGCCCGGCCCTCGTCAAGCCCGTTGCCGGCCCGAGCACCCCTGCGGGCGCGCCCGTTGCCTTCTGGCTCCACATCCTGCACAACGCCGACGGTGAATCGCAGATCATCAACGCGGGCGCCGGTGCGCTGGCGGACTTCGGCGGCGTCGCCCGCTTCAAGACCCTCGCCGACAACCTCAAGGCCTTCTCCTCCACCTACCCCGCGGGTCCCACCGAGAAGGGCTACGTGATGCTCTCGGCGGGCGACAACTACCTCGCCGGTCCCGAGTTCAACGCCAGCCTCGACCTGCCCCCCGGCTCGACCTTCTATGACACCACCGCGATCGACCTCATCGGGTGGGACGCGATGGCGATCGGGAACCACGAGTTCGACTTCAACCCCGACGTGTTCGAGGACTTCCTCCTCGGGTTCACCGGGCCCGTCAAGTTCCTCAGTGCCAACCTCGACTTCGTCAACGAGCCCGGGATGCAGGCCCAGGTGACCGCCGGCCGCATCGCCCGCTCGACGGTGCTGAACGTCGGCACGCAGCGCGTGGGCATCATCGGCGCCACCACCACCGACCTTCCCTTCATCTCGACCCCCCGCAACGTCATCATCAACGCGGTCGTCCCCGCCGTGCAGGCGGAGGTCGCGGCTCTGCAGGCGCTCGTTCCCCCGGTCGACAAGATCATCCTCATCAGCCACCTCCAGGGTCTGCCCAGCGAGGCGGCGGTGATCCCGCAGATCGACGGCGTGGACATCGTCATCGGCGGCGGCGGCGGCGAACTGCTGGCCAACCCCGGGGCCGTCCTGGTCCCGGGCGACACCGCCACCGGCGCGATCGCCGGCCTCGTCGGCACCGGCTACCCCCGCACCGCCACCGACATCGACGGGTCGACCGTCTACGTCGCGGCGACGCGCGGCGACTACCGCTACATCGGCCGCCTGATCGTCGGCTTCGATGCCGCGGGCAACGTCGTCTCGGTCGACTCGCTCTCGGGCCCCGTCCGCGTCTCGGGGATCGCCCCCGACGCCGTCGCCTCCGACCCGGTCGTGCAGGCTCAGGTCGTTGACCCGGTCGCGGCCTCGGTCGCGGCGCTGGCGACGGAGATCATCGGCGTCTCGCAGGTCCCGCTCGACGGCGTGACCGGCAACGTCCGCTCGATCGAGACCAACCTGGGCAACCTCATCGCCGACTCCCACCTCTACAACGCCATCGTCAACGCCCCGCTCTTCGGCGCGCCCGTCCCCGACGTCTCGCTGCAGAACGGCGGCGGCATCCGCAACAACTCCGTCTTCCCCGCCGGGAACTTCAGCGAGCTCAACACCTTCGAGGCCCTGCCCTTCTTCAACCTGATCTGCGTCGTCCCGAACATCCCGCCGGCCCAGTTCAAGGAGATCCTCGAGAACTGCGTCTCGCGCGTCGGCGGGTCGGGCAACGGCCGCTTCGCACAGGTCAGCGGGTTCCGCTTCACCTGGGACCCCGCGGGCGTCGCGCAGGTCGTGACCAACGCCGGCGTCGTGACCACCCCCGGTACGCGCATCCGCGAGGTCGTCCTCAATGACGGGCGCGTCATCGTCCGCAACGGAGCCGTCGTCCCCGGCGCGACCAGCGTCAACATCGCCACCCTCGACTTCCTCGCTCGCGGCGGCGACCAGTTCCCCTTCCGCGGCGCTCCCTTCATCAACGTCGGCGTCGTCTACCAGCAGTCGCTCGACGCCTTCATCCGTGACTACCTGACAGGCAACATCTCCGTGCTGGATTACCCCGTGGGTTCGCAGGGACGCATCACCCGACTGGCCAACCCCGCCCCCGTCTCCAGCATCCTGTCCAACTGGGGCAACACCTACGATGCGGCCCTCGAAGAGGACGCTCAGGGCGATGCCAACTTCGACGGCGTCGTCGACATGCGCGACCTGATCGAGTCCCTACGCCGCCGCTGAACGACCATGCTCCGGGCCGACCGCCCGGTCTCACACGGCAAACAACCTTGGCGGGGAGGTCCGGACGGGCCTCCCCGCCTTTGTTTTGGCTCGGATACACTCGGTCCGCCGCCGGCGACCAAACCGTGCACGCCGGGCCCGCAACACCACTCTGCTGGGAAGAGCATCTGTGCCCGAGCCTCGGACAAGCAACATCCTGCCGCTGCGCCTGATCCCCGTCGCCGGGCCCGAGATCGAGCCCCTGGAGATCCCCGCCGAAACCCCGGGCGTCCTCGGCCGGTCCATGGAGTGCCAGCACTGCCTCCCCGACCCCAGCGTCTCGCGCCGCCACGTCGAGATCGCCCGACGTGCGGGCCGATGGCTCGTCACAGACCTCGCCAGCCGCGGCGGCTCCTTCCTCAACTCCCTCAAGCTCAACGAGCACACCCCGACCCCGATGGCCGCGGGCGATGAACTCCGCATCTACCCCTGGACCTTCCGTGTCCAGATCGGCTCGGCCGATGCATCCGGGCCCATGACCATGTCGCTCCGGACCACGGACGACTCCACCGGGCAGGGACGCTACGTCGAGACCTTCACCGGCGCTGAACTCCAGGGCCTCGCCCAGCAGCGCCTCACCTTGCTCCTCGACTACGCCACCGAGCTCAACGCCGCCACCACCGAGGAGGAACTCGCCTCGCTCATCGTCCGCAGCGCTCTCTCGGGCAGCGGCCTCGGCCGCGCTGCCCTGCTGCGCACCCGCGGCGATGTCTCGGAAGTCGAGATCCTCGCCAACCAGTCCGCCGAGGGGCTCAGCGCCACCGGCGCCTTCTCCTTCAGCCGAACCCTCATCCGCGAGGCCGAAGCCGGGAACGTCGCCCGCATCGGCGGGCAGCAGGCAAACGACCCGCTCCACTCCATCGTCGCCATGGGGATCCACTCGGCCATCTGCGCCCCTCTTGTCGTCGACGGATCGGTCGTCGCCTGCCTGTACCTCGATGCCCGCGGAGCTGAGAGCCGCGTCCGCCCTGATGCTCTGGACTTCTGCATCGCCCTCGCCCGCCTCGCCGGCCTGGCCTTTGCCAACATCCAGCGAGCCAAGATGCGCGACCGCCAGCGCGAGCTCGAAGATGAGCTCGGCGCCGCTCGCCAGGCCCAGCAGTGGCTCGTCCCTCTGAGCGGGAGAATCGGCGGCGTCGCCTACCAGGTCCACATGCAGCCGGGTGAGTACGTCGCGGGCGATCTCTTCGATGTCGTCCAGCTCAACGATGGCCGCGTCGCCGTCTGCATCGGCGATGTCACCGGCCACGGCGCGGGAGCGGGCATCGTCATGGCCGCCGCCCAGGCCTTCCTCCACGCCGCCCTCCGCGCCGAGCAGGACCCCGCTCGGGCCGTCGCCGCCGTCAACCGCTACATCTCCCAGCAGTCGCGCATGGAGCGCTTCGCCTCCCTCTGGGTCGGCGTCTTCGACCCCGACGCCCGCACCGTCACCGCCGTCGATGCGGGCCACGGCTACTGCGTCGCCGTCGATGCCGCGCGCCACGCCACCCTCATCCGCTGCAGCGGCGGCCACATGCTCGGCGTCGATGCCGATTGCGAGTACGAAGCGACCACCATCCCGCTCCCGGCCGATGGCCGCCTGGTCATCTTCTCCGACGGTGTCGTCGAGCAGTCCAACCGCGCCGGCGACATGTACGGCGTTCCCCGCCTCTGTGAAGCCCTCAAGAACCCAACCAGCGACGACCCGCGCACCATCGTCGAGGCCGTCGAACGCTTCGCCGAGGGCCTCACCCTCAACGATGATGCCACCGCCGCCGTCATCCGCTGGGTCTGAGCGACGATCCTCTAGACTTTGCCGCCGCGCGGGCACAACGGGGATCCCGGCTCGAGCCCGCTTCCGCACATGAACTCCCTCACCGTCGTCATCCCCGCCTACAACGAAGCCCCGACCGTCGGTGAGGCCGTCGCAAGACTCCGCGACACCCCGCCGCCCATCGGGCCGGCGGGCCCGCTCGCCCGCAACATCGTGGTCGTCGATGACGGATCGACCGATGGCACCGCCGCCATCATCCTGGGGCTCGCCGAGCGGTGGACCGACCTCACCGTCATCCGCCACCCACGAAACATCGGCAAGGGCGCTGCCCTCCGCACCGGCTTCGCCCAAGCCACGGGCGACATCGTCCTGATCCACGATGCCGACCTGGAGTACGACCCCCGCGACCACGCCGATCTCCTCCGCCCCATCATCGAGGGACGTGCCGATGCGGTCATCGGATCACGCTTCCGCGGCGGCACCGAGCACCGCGTCCTCTACTACTGGCACTCGGTCGCCAATGGTCTGATAACCACCGCCTGCAACATGGCCACCAACCTCAACCTCTCCGACATCGAGTGCTGCTCCAAGGCCTTCCGCAAGGAAGTCCTCGCCGGCATCCAGATCTCTGAGAACGGCTTCGGCGTCGAGCCCGAGCTCATCGCCAAACTCAGCCACTTGGAGCTCACGGGCCAGCCCCTCCGCATCTACGAGGTCCCCGTTTCCTACGCCGGAAGGACCTACGCCCAGGGCAAGAAGATCCGCTGGACGGATGGCGCCCACGCCCTCTGGTGCATCGCGCGTTATGGGCCGCTAAACCGAACATAATCCGATCATTCCCGCGGCCGATTTCGTGCATTGTGCGGCTAACTGCTTGTCATTTCGTGTCTTTCGGCTATGTTCAATAGGTGCGGTTGCTGAACCGCGCCACCGTCCTCCCCCCACTGGGGCTGAGGGCGGCCAAAGGATGAGAGAGACACGTCACCTCCTTTGGTCATTTTGTCCGTGCGGGCCCCGCTGACCCGGGGCTGTGTGCGTTGTGGTCGAGGTGTTCTCGACTCGTTTCGATGGGCCCGGTGCGAGGCCAAACGTCAGGCCGTCACCCGTGCCCGCTTCACCTGTTGAGTAGGAGTAGGAAGAGATGAAGAAGATCTTTGCTCTCATCGCGATCACCGGCCTCGCATCCGGCGCTCAGGCCCAGCTCTGGGCCGAAATCGGCGACGCCGGCGAGATCGTCGACGGCGTCCAGGACGTCATCGGCGTCGGCGCTCTCAACGCCATCAGCGGCACGGTCTCGGCCCTCGACGCCGATGCGTTCCGCATCCGCATCAAGGACCCGGCCGCCTTCTCCGCCTCCGCCTTCGGCATCGGCGGCGACACCACCCTCTGCCTGTTCAACCTCGACGGCACCGGCATCGC
>JBIPMO010000127.1:0-8142 GCA_044369085.1 Phycisphaerales bacterium | reverse complement strand
GTCCCCTTCTCATTCCGCTTGTTCGGATCGACGAGCACCCGCTCCTTTCCGGAAGACAGGTCGCCATCGAACACCACCAGGAACGGCTGCTGCTTCGGCGGCTGCCGCTTCATCGCAAACACCCGGCTGCCGTGCGAAGCCACATCAAAGTACGTCTCCACCGGCGCCGACAGGATCTCGCCGATCCGCGCCCGCACCCCCGCCGCGTCGGGCAGCGCATCGAGCACCGATCGAGCGTGCGCATTCTGCCCCTCCGACCACGCCTTCACCTCGGCGCTCGACCAGTCCTCGAGCCACTGATAGTCATCCGCCACCTGCGTCCCGTGATAGTTGTTGATCACCGGCTTCTTCGCCGCCGCCGGCGGGCCAGCCATTGCCGCGGCAGCGCAAACGCATGAAACGGTGGATGCCAGAACGATCAAAGCAGCAGCGCGCATGACAAGGCTCCTGCCCGGAGACCACGGGGAACCATACGACCATCACACGTTACCGCGCCGCGCTCACCGCGCCGGCGCTGTCCCCGAAGCAGACACCCAGCGAACGAGCCGCCGCCACCAGCGGGTGATCCAGAGGCACCATCCGCTGCGTCCCGCACGCCGATGCCTCGATCGGAGCATCCTCCACCCGTCCGTTCTGCACCACCACCATCCGACGGTCCGCGCCCGACGCCAGCGCCCGCACCGCCCGGTGGCCGAACTGCGTCGCCAGCACCCGGTCAGCGGGCACGGGCGCGCCCCCGCGCTGCACGTGCCCCAGGATCACGTACCGGCTCTCGATCCCCGTCCGCTTCTCGAGTTCTTCCGACAGGTAACGGCTCACACCGCCCAGCCGGATCGGGTCCGGGCTCGTCGGGTCGTTCCGGCTCACCGTCACCTCGCCCCCCACGGGCCGCGCCCCCTCCGATACACACACCACGATCGCCCGCTGACCCTGATCAAACCGCATCCGGATGAACCGCTCGACGATCCCGAGATCAAACGGGATCTCGGGGATCAGGATCACCTCGCTCGCCGAAGCAATCCCCGAGTGCAGAGCGATCCACCCCGCGTTTCGCCCCATCACCTCGACCACGATCACCCGGCCATGGCTCGCCGCCGTCGTATACACGCGCTCCAGCGCATCCGAAGCGATCTCCACCGCCGTCAGAAACCCGAACGTCAGGTCCGTCCCCACGATGTCGTTGTCGATCGTCTTGGGAACACCCACGATGCGCACGCCGCACCCGATCAGGTTGCCCGTCGCCGCCATCGTCCCGTCGCCGCCGATCGCCACCAGCGCATCGATCCGGTGCGACTTGAGCACCTCGATGCAGCGCGGCACCACGTTCTCGAAGATCGGCTTCCCATCGGGCCCCTTGCCCACCGCGAACTTCGCGGGGTTCGCCTTGTTGCTCGTCCCCAGGATGGTCCCGCCCGTTGACGAGATCCGGAACACATCCGCCACCTTCAGCTCGCGCGTCCGCCCCTCGATGAGCCCCAGATACCCGTCCTCGATCCCCACGACCTCCCACCCCTGCTCGAAGATCGCCGCCTTGGTCACCGCGCGGATCACCGCGTTCAGCCCGGGCGCATCGCCGCCGCCGGTCAGAACACCGATACGCTTGATCACTCCGCTCATGGGAAGGGCCCTCCGCGCGGCGCCCCCGCAGCGCTGCGATTCGCTCAGATCCGCTCGAACTTCTGGATCGGACCCGCCAGCGGCCTCAGCCACTCGATGAACGCCTGCGACACATCCGATGTGCCCTTCAGGAAGTTCTCCGGAAGGTGCCGCGTCTTGGCCGCCACGTCCCGCAGTTCCACGCGCTTGAACTCAACCCCGTAGGGCTGCTCGGCCCGCTCAGACCCCGGCCCGCCGATCCGCTGGATCGCGATCGAACCGCTCATCACGCCGGTGAACGCCGTCCGCGCCGCGAACCGGCCGACCTGACGAGCCTCGTACGCATCCACCACGCTCTGATCCGGCCAGCATCGCTGCGGATACCCGAGCGTGTCCGCACGCGTCCGCGGAGCCTTGCCCCCCGCGGGGGTCAGCTTCTTCTGCAGGAAGTTCGCCAGCGCATCGCCCAGCGCCCCGGTCCCCGACAGCCGCAGGTTCCCGTGCGCATCCCGCTCTTCCCCCGGGCTCAGCAGCGACAGGATCGCCGTCCCGTTCTTGTCCTGCACGCCCTCGCTCACCGCGATGTGGCAACGCTTGTGCTTGCGGTACACCGCCTCCACCTCGCCCGCCACGCGGTCCATGTCAAACGGAACCTCGGGCACATAGATCAGGTGCGGGCCGTCATCCTCGCGCTCACGCAGCAGCGCGCTCGCCCCGGTCAGAAACCCCGCGTGACGACCCATCACCACGTCGATCATGATCCCGGGCAGCGAAAGATTGTCCAGGTTGATCCCGCACATCGCCAGAGCCACGTACCGCGCTGCCGAACCGAAGCCGGGCGTGTGGTCGTTGTGCATCAGGTCGTTGTCGATCGTCTTGGGAACGTGCATGCACCGCAGGTCGTACCCCGTCGATCCCGCCAGCTCGCTCACGATCCGGCAGGTGTCCGATGAATCGTTCCCGCCGATGTAGAAGAAGTACCGGATGTCCCGCTTCTTCAGCGATGCCAGGATCTTCTCGCAGTACGCCGCATCCGGCTTGTCACGGCTCGACCCCAGAGCAGATGAAGGCGTCCCCGCCACCAGGTCCAGGTGGTGCTGGGGGGTGCTCGTCAGGTCGACAAAGTTCTCCTCGACCATCCCGCGGACGCCGTTGCGCGCGCCGAAGATCGTGCCGACCGCCCCGCCGCAGTGGGCCCGGATCCCCTCGACCACCCCGACCAGCGACTGATTGATCACCGCCGTGGGCCCGCCCGACTGCGCCACCACCGCGTTACCCTTGGGAAGTTGTCCGGCCATCGGTCGCTCCAGTTCAGTTGATTGAATCGTCGCTGTCCGCCCGCTGCTTCAGCATGGTAACGCCCTCGACCGGCGCTGCATCCGCCCGGTTTGTGCGTGCAAAACGGCCCAGATTGTCCTCGCCACACCCGGCGCCCGATGCGCATCGCCACCACCCACAAGGAGATCACCGTGACCCGATCCTCGACCATGAACCGCCAATCGTTCGCGCTGCTCGCCGCCACCGCCGCCGCGGCCATCGCCGTCACCGCCGCCGCTCGACAGGGCGCGGCCCCCGCCCCCGATGCCAAGCCCGCCGCCCCCGCCGCCCGGCCCAACCCCGCTGATCTCGGGCCCAAGATGATCCAGATGCTCAAAGCCACCCCGGGCTGCATGGGTGTCGAGAGCGGCAAGCTCGATTCGGGCAAGCTCGTCATCTTCGCCTTCTTCAAGGACAAGAAGGCCGCCATGGAGTGGTACCACCACCCCATGCACCAGCAGCTCCAGAACATGGCAGCCCCCGACCGCGACAAGAACCGCACCCCCATGGCCAGCGTCCCCGATGGTGTCCCCGTCGTCGCCGTTGCCTCCCTCACGCCCTCCGAAAAGCCCGTCGTCGACGGCGGCAAGCTGCCCTTCAGCCAGATCGCAATCGAGCTCTACACCCCCCTCACCGGCGGCCTCAACATCGGCGGCGGCTTCGCCCCCGATGACTTCCGCGCGCTCCCCAAGATCACCAGCCAACCCAAGTAATCGCCCCGCTCGACGGGCCGGCCACACCCCGCAAACTCAGCCCTCCCCAACCCCGCGATCGCCCGCGGGCGTGGTCTACACTCACGCCCTATGTCCAACACCGCCAACCGCACCGTCACGCTCATCAAGGGCGATGGAATCGGCCCCGAAATCGCCGATGCCGTCAAGCACATCTTCACCGCCGCCGCTGTCCCAATCACCTGGGAAGAGGCCGATGCGGGCCTTGCCTGCATCGAGCGCACCGGCAACGGCCTGCCCCAGTCAACCCTCGACTCCATCCTCCGCAACAAGGTCGCCCTCAAAGGACCGACCACCACCCCCATCGGCGGCGGGCACAAGTCCGTCAACGTCACCATCCGCAAGGCCCTGGACCTCTACGCCAACGTCCGCCCGTGCAAAAGCTTGCCTGGCGTCCACACCCGCTTCGAGAACGTCGACCTCATCATCGTCCGCGAGAACGTCGAGGACACCTATGGCGGCATCGAGCACATGCAGTCCCCCGATGTCGCCCAGTGCCTCAAGCTCATCACCCGCCCGGGCTGCATCAACATCGCCCGCTACGCCTTCGAGATGGCCCGCCGCGAACGCCGCAAGCGCGTCACCTGCGTCCAGAAGGCCAACATCATGAAGCTCACCGATGGCCTCTTCCTCGACTGCTTCCGCCAGGTCTCCGCCGAGTTCCCCGACATCCAGGCCGATGAGATCCTCATCGATAACTGCTGCATGCAGCTCGTCGTCAACCCCTCCAAGTTCGATGTCCTGCTCACGCCGAACCTCTTCGGCGACATCCTGTCGGACCTGTGCGCCGGTCTCGTCGGCGGCCTCGGGGTCGCCCCGGGCGGCAACATCGGCGCGGGCAAGGCCGTCTTCGAAGCCGTCCACGGCTCGGCCCCCGACATCGCGGGCAAGGGCCTCGCCAACCCCACCGCACTCCTCCTTTCAAGCGTCCAGATGCTCCGCTACATGGGCCTGCTCGCCCATGCCGACCGCATCGAGCAGGGCATGCGCATGGCCCTCGTCGATGGCATCCGCACCAAAGACCTCGCGGGCAACGCCTCCACCGCCGAGTTCACCCACGCCGTCATCAGCCGCCTGCCCGCTCCCGATCCGAGCCTCGAAAAAGGCGATGCCCACGCCCTGGGCGCCACCACCGTCGCGGCATCCTCAGCCCCAACTCGCCCCGCGGGCCCCATCGGCGGCACCACCGCCACCAACACCACGGGCCTCGCCCCCGCCCCGCGCTTCAACCCCACCGGCCCCGTCGAGGCCCTCCAGGAACCCTGGACCTGCTCCGGCATCGACCTCTTCATCCGCCACCACGGCCTCCCCGACCTCCCCAAAGCCGTCGGCAAGTTCAAGCTCGTCATGATCTCCAACCGCGGCACCAAGGTCTGGCCCGGCGAGCCCCTCGACATCCTCATGGTCAACGTCCACCGCTGCCGCTACACCTGCGATGGCCACGCCACCAACACCGACATCGCCGCCCTCATGGCCGAAGTAAGCAAAAACTTCGACTGGATGCACGTGGAAAAGCTCCACGATGCCAAGGGCCCCGATGGCAAGCCGATCGCCCGCTACAGCAAGGCGCAGGGGGAGTAGAGCATCGCGCTGCCCCGTCGCATCAACCACAACAGGTATCCTCCCCCCGGCATGTCCACCACCATCCAGATCAAAAACCTCTCCAAGCACTACAAGGGCTTCGTCTCCGGCCTCACCAAGGCCGTCGATGACATCTCCCTCACCATCAACTCCGGAGACCTCTTCTTCCTCCTCGGGCCGTCGGGCTGCGGCAAAACCACCCTCCTCCGCATGATCGCCGGCTTCATCGAGCCCACGAGCGGCTCCATCCTCTTCAACGGCCGCGATGTCGCTCGTGTCCCCCCCGCCAAGCGCAACACGGGCATGGTCTTCCAGTCCTACGCCCTCTGGCCCCACATGTCCGTCGCCCAGAACGTCGCCTTCGGCCTCAGCGTCCGCAAGGTCCCCAAGCCCGAACGCGAACAGCGCGTCATGGAGGCCCTCCGCGCTGTCCGCATGGACCAGTACGCCAAGCGCAAGCCCAACCAGCTCTCGGGCGGCCAGCAGCAGCGCGTCGCCCTCGCCCGCGCCCTCGTCGTCCGCCCCGAGGTCCTGCTCCTCGACGAGCCGCTCTCCAACCTCGATGCCAAGCTCCGCCTGGAAATGCGCCACGAGATCAAGCGCATCTGCAAAGAGTCCGGCCTCACCACCGTCTACGTCACCCACGATCAGAAAGAAGCCCTGAGCATGGCCGACAACATCGCCGTGCTCGACATGGGCGTCATCGCCCAGATCGGCACACCCCGCGACCTCTACGACCGCCCGCGAACCCGCTTCGTCGCCGATTTCCTGGGCGAGACCAACTTCATCGAGGCCAAGGCCGAGGGCCCCGCCGGGCCCGGCGCCCTCCGCCTCTCCGCCCCCGCGGGCCCGCTCGTCTCCACCGCCTTCGAAGGCACGCCCCCGACCGGGCCGGTCACATGCTCTATCCGCCCGGAAGCCTTCCGCATCATCGAGTCAAAGTCCTCCGCGACCTCATCCGCCACGTCCCTCCAAGGCTCCCTCGCCGGAATCATGTACCTCGGCGACCTCGCCCAGTACACCATCGACCTCCCGGGCGGCACGCAGGTCAAAGTTTCCCAGATGCACCCGACGGGCACCCTCGCCCTCAAGCCCGGCGACCCCGTCACCCTCGCCGTCGAACCCGCCGATGTGGTCATCGTCCGCTGAGGCTCTCGCCCGAATCTCTACTCGCTCTCGGCGGGATGGGCTTGTAACCCGTCACTACCCGGCCACATGCTCGTCGATGCGCAATCAACAACAGCGCCGATACGCTGGCGGCATTCCGCATGATTCCTGCCACCCAGCCCCTCATCCCTCCGTATCTTTCCACGATGTCCCCGGCCATCATCGCGAGCGAACTCCCCGCGCCACCAGCCCTCGAACGCTGGTTCCTCGAGCAGCCGCTCCCAGCCATCATCGCGCTCATCCTCCTCGGCACCGTCGCGCTTTTCATCCATCACCAGCGAGCACAGACCAGACGCGGCCTGGCATTCTTCGCCGGTGCACTCGCCGCGGCCGCAGCGGTGTTCACGCTTGCCACGTTCATCACCACCCGCCGCGAAGAAGTCAGCGCCCGCACCAACGCCTTCCTCGCCAGCATCGAAGCGGCCGATGCCAAAGCCGTCCGCGAGATGCTCGACGATCCCCTGGTCATCGCCAGCGCTGGCGAGCAGGTGGATGAGTTCACGCGCGATACCTTGCTCGCCGTCGTCGCGAACTTCAGGGCCTTCCGCGTCCAGGACATGTCCTTCCGCCCCCGCGGCGCCGCCATCGAGGGCCCGACCGTCGCCCGCACCCAAACCACCATCCGCGCCGCCGTCATGGGCGATGCCCGCCCCTTCTACTCCACCTGGGAGTTCACCTGGCGACAGGCGGGCGATAAAGCCTGGAAGCTCACCCGCCTCGAATGCCTCACCATGTACGGGCAAACTCCAAACCTCTCATGGGCACGCTACGCCAGGCAAGCGATCGCCGGGCCATCCGGCAACGGCCTCAACACCGCCCGCCCCACCAGAAGCAGATGACCGTTCCGCAATCAAGCATCTCCGTCTCGCATCTCAACCGAGTTCCGCTGAATCCCCCATCGACCACGCAACCGCACCCCCCATGCTCCTCGTCACCCCGACCACCGATGCCCTTTGGCAGTCCTACCTTGACTGCCGCTACCGCAACCTCTACGAGCCGTTCAATCTCCCCCGCACCTGCACCACCAGCGAGCTCGATTCGCCCCGCGACCGCCCCGAAGTTCTCCACCGCATGGTGATCATCGACAACCAGGTCGCCGCGGTCGGGCGGCTCGATCTCCAACCCGCCCACCAGCGGGGCCCCTCATCTCAGCTCCGCTACTGCGCTGTCGACCCGGCCCACCGCGGCCGCGGAGCGGGCCAGTTCCTCCTCGTAGCCTTCGAGCGCGAATCAATGGACAGAAATCTCCCCAGGCTCTGGATGGAAGCCCGCGTCGCCGCGCTCAACTTCTACCTGCGCCAGGGCTACACCGACATCGGCGAGGGCCCGCTCAAGTGGGGCCTCATCCCGCACCGAATCCTCGAAAAGAACCTCGCCTGACCCCAAAGCCCCAGCGCAGCCCCACCAGCCCCAGCGCGCACCCAACCCCACACAAAGATCCCGCTCTGCGCCTCCGTGCCTCTGTAGTTAACGCGACCCCGGCGACCGCATGCACGCCAGCGCCACATCCCGCGGCACCGCCTGCCCCATCGATACCGCATCCTCCGCGCGCATCCCCGCCCGCCGCCGTTCCACCGCCGCTTGCAGGTTGTCACCGGGCGTCGGCGGAACGATCGGGGTATCCGACCCGAACCACACCAGATCCGCCGCATCAAACCCCGCCGCCTCCGCCGATTCCACCAGTTCCCGCACCGGGAACACACGCCCCTCGCGCTCGGGCGCATACGCACGGATCGCCTCGATGTCCGTC
>JBIPMO010000126.1:0-8178 GCA_044369085.1 Phycisphaerales bacterium | reverse complement strand
GGGGATGGATAGGGGCCGCGGATGGGCATTGCGGGCGTGCCCGGGGGGATTTCGGCGATGGATCGTCACCATTGATCCCGAGCGAGGCTGGTTGTACTATGTAGATGCCCGTCTTCCGCTGTGGGAGCGGGCAAGGAAACGGTCGATGCGTACGGTCCACAGCCATGTACGGTGATCGGGCGAGCACGAGCGTGCTCACCCTGCCGGCCTCCCGGTTCGGGGCGCGAAGGATCGCGCCGCGACGGGGATTGTCGGAGTTGTCCCCTCCCAGACGAGGGGTCGGCGGAGCACCCCGCATGGCCTGAGCCTCCCCGCCCACCCCAAAGGGTCGGCGGAGTTGCCTGACACGGACCGACGCGAACGCCGCGATCCGGTCCGTGTTTCGTTTTTGGCCTTCCTGTTCCGCTTCAACAACCAGACATTCAGACATCCCGGAGACCCGCGTCCAATGAACGGCACCGAAATGATCCGCATCCTCGACTCCATCGCTCGCGATCGCAATGTCGACCGCGAGACGCTGTTCACCGACCTTGAGCTGGCGATGGTGTCGGCGGCTCGAAAGTTCTACAACACGCTGGACGCCGAGGAGTTCACCTGCAAGGTCGACCGGCAGTCGGGGCAGATGCAGCTTTTCCGTCACGGCGAGCCGCTGGACATCACGCCGCAGACGTTCGGCCGCATCGCGGCCCAGACCTTCAAGCAGGTGATGATCCAGAAGTTCCGCGAGGATGAGCGTCAGTCGCTGTACGAGACGTTCTCTTCGCGCGTCGGCGAGATCGTGACCGCCACCGCGCAGCGGTACGAGGGCGGGTCGCTGGTGTGCACGGTGGACCGGGCCGAGGCGTTCATGCCGCGCTCCGAGCAGATCCCGGGCGAGCAGTTCCACGCGGGCGACCGCGTGCGGTGCATGATCCTGGAGGTGCGCGACGCGGGCAGCCAGATCAAGATCGTGCTGTCGCGCAGCCACCCCGACTTCATCAAGCGCCTGTTCGAGGTCGAGGTCCCCGAGGTCGCCGAACGCGTGATCGAGATCAAGGCCATGGCCCGCGAGGCGGGGTACAGGACGAAGATCGCCGTGTCATCGGTCGACTCCAAGGTCGACGCGGTCGGCGCGTGCGTCGGCGTCCGCGGCAGCCGCATCAAGAACATCGTGGACGAGCTCAACGGCGAGAAGATCGACATCGTGCGCTGGAACGAGTCGTCGCAGATCCTGATCCAGAACGCGCTCAAGCCGGCGGAGGTCGCCGAGATCTCGCTGTGCTTCGAGCTCGGCCGGGCGACGGTGGTGGTGAACGACGAGCAGCTCTCGCTGGCGATCGGCAAGCGCGGCCAGAACGTGCGCCTCGCCGCCCGGCTGACGGGCTGGGACGTTGACATCCTGACCCCCGAGGAGTTCAACAAGGGTCTGGAGACGATGGCCGAGACGATCAAGGAGATCCCCGGCCTGAGCGAGGACAAGATCGACCGGCTGGCGGCTCTGGGGATGATCAGCGTGTTCGACATCGAGGAGGTCGGTTCGGAGGTGCTGCAGCAGGAGCTGGAGCTGACCCCCGAGACTGCCGACGAGATGGTGTCGCGAGCTTCGGTGCGAGCCAAGGAAGTGCAGGAGCAGCAGGCCCGCGAGAAGATCGAGAACGAGAAGCGCAAGGCGCTGGAAGAAGAGACGGCCCGTCGCCTGCTCGCGGGCGAGGGTCTGCCGGCCGACGGTTCGATCACCGTCGAGGACGACGCCCGAGCGGCGGCGATCCTGGGCGGGCCGATGCCGGCCGAGGACCCCGCCACCGAACCCACCCCGGACCTGCCCGCGTGATCCGCATGAAACAGTGAAGCAACGCCGCGACCCGCGGCATCCCTTGTCAGCAGCCTCCGCATCGCCTGATTCCCGACCGCCTCTTCGGAGCTCCCATTGGCCCAACGACGTGTGCATCAGATCGCAAAGGACCTCAGCGTTGACTCCAAGGCCATCGTGGCCAAGTGCATCGCTGAAGGTATCCCCAACATCCAGAACCACATGTCCGTGGTGAGCGTTGGCCTTGAAGCCACGATCCGCGAGTGGTTCTCGACGGTCGAGGGGACGACAGCGCCCGGCGAGCACGCGACCCACAACGCCGTCGAACAGGCCGCGCCGGTGAATCTGGATGCAGCGCGTTCGGCCAAGCCCAAGGCTCGCGCCAAGATGCGCAGCGGGGGCGGGGAAAGCTCGCAGGGAGATGGATCTTCGACGGCGGTGGCCGAACCGCCACCGGTCGAGGCGAAGGATGCCCCGGCGCACGCTCCGGCCGCTCCCGGGCCCGATCATCAGCCCGATGCCCCGTCCCAGGCCGCTCCGCCGGCACCGGCACCGGTGCCGACCTACGCGATCGGTGGCCGGGCCCAGGCTCCGGCCGCGCCGCTGTCGCCCCGACGGATCGACGCAGCGCCGGCTGCCCCGGCTGCCCCGGCTGCGCCAGCGAAACAGGCCGAGCCATTACGCCCCGCGGCTTCGGCTCCACCGGCTCCGCCGGCGACCGATCGCCCCGGCGGCGGCGCGGCCGCGCCACCTCGGCACGGCGGCCCGGCCCAGGGGCCCCGGCCGACGTTCACCCCGCGGATGAACGTGCCCGACCGCCCGAAGGTCGTGACGCCGATGGGGCAGAAGCTCGACATCCAGACCCCCGCCAAGCTGAGCGGCCCGAAGGTCGTGCGCATCGAGGCGGCGGAGACGATCGATGTTCCGCGTCCGCGTCGTCCGATGGGCGAGCCCGGCATGCCGACGCGCCAGGCCCGCAGCGGGTCGGGCGCTGGCCCCGGCGGTCCGAGCCCCGCTCCGGGGTCGGCCGAGGATGAGCGCAACCGCCGCAACAAGCGCCGGGCCGGCCCGGCGCCGGCGGGCGGGTCCAAACGGACCGGGCGCGCCGACACCGATACCGCGGAATGGAGCGCTCAGGACCTCATCGAGCGCGAGAACCGACTGAACCGTTCCGAAGGCTTCCTGCGCCAGCGCCGCCGCGAGCAGAAAATCAAAGAGCAGGGCTCCGGGGCGGGCGGGTTCGAGCAGGAGATCAGCGGCAAGGTCAAGATCTCCGAGCCGTTCACGATCAAGGACCTCTCGGCGGCGACGGGTGTCAAGGCGGCCGAGATCGTCAAGCGTCTGTTCCTCGACGGCGTCATGGCGACGGTGAACTCGGGGATCGACCCCGCCAAGGCCCAGGAAGTCATGATGGACTTCGACATCGAGCTCGAAGTCACGCAGGAGCAGACAGCCGACGACGCCGTGGCCGAGGAGTTCGGCCAGCGCGAGGCGACGGACCTGCGCCTCCGCAGCCCCGTGGTGACGATCCTCGGGCACGTCGACCACGGCAAGACGAGCCTGCTGGACAAGATCCGCAACACCAACATCGCGGCGGGCGAGGCGGGCGGCATCACGCAGTCGACGCGCGCGTTCCGCGCCCGCGTCACGGTCGAAGGCGAAGAGAAGACGATCACCTTCCTGGATACGCCGGGCCACGAGGCCTTCTCGGAGATGCGTGCTCGCGGCGCCAACATGACCGATGTGGTGGTGCTGGTGATCTCGGCGGTCGACGGCGTGATGCCCCAGACACTGGAATCGATCAAGCACGCCCAGGCGGCCAAGGTCCCCGTGGTTGTGGCTCTGAACAAGATCGATGTGCCGGGGATCAGCGACGGGCAGATCCAGCAGATCTTCGGCAAGATCGCCGAGCAGGGATTGTCGCCCGTCGAATGGGGCGGTCAGACCGAGGTGATCCGCACGAGCGCCACGCAGGGGGTCGGCATCCAGCAGCTGCTGGAAGTCCTGGATCTTCAGTCGCAGGTGCTCGAGCTCAAGGCCGACTTCAAGGGCCACGCCCGCGGGACGGTGATCGAGGCCCGGCAGATCGAGGGCCGCGGTTCGACCGCGCAGATCCTGGTCCAGGATGGCGAACTGGCGGTCGGGGACATCATCGTGTGCGGCCGGGCCTTCGGTCGCGTGCGCGACATCACCGACGACACCGGCAAGAAGATCCCCAAGGCGGGCCCGTCGATGCCCGTGCTGGTCTCCGGCCTTGACGCCCTTCCCGACGCGGGCGACCGCTTCTACGTGGTCGACAGCCTGCGCAAGGCCCAGGACGCGGCCGACCAGCGCCGCCAGAAAGAACGCGAACGCGAGCTGGCCCAGCCCAAGGTCACGCTCGACAACATGTTCGATTCGCTCAAGGACGCGGCGGTCAAGGAGCTGCTGCTGGTCATCAAGGCCGATGTGCAGGGCTCGGTGGACGTCATCAAGCACGCCGTGGAGAAGGTCAGCACCGACGCGGTGAAGGTCCGCGTTCTGATGGCTGCGGCGGGCGGCATCACCGAGAGCGATGTGAACCTGGCCGCGGCGTCCCGCGCGGTCATCATGGGCTTCAACGTGATCGGTTCCGGCAAGGCACGCCAGCTCGCCGAGCAGCGGCACGTCGAGATCCGGTCCTACCAGGTCATCTACGACATCGTCGATGACGTCAAGAAGGCGGCCGAGGGCCTGCTCGCGCCCGAGGTGCGGCTCGAGGTGCTCGGCCACGCCGAGGTGCGCCAGGTGTTCAAGGTCAGCAAGGTCGGAACGATCGCCGGCTGCTACGTCACGGATGGTGTCATCGAGCGCAACGCGCTCATCCGCGTCACACGCGGCGGCATCGTCGTGGAGAACGACCGTGTCCTGGACCAGCTCAAGCGGTTCAAGGACGATGCCAAGGAGGTCAAGTCGGGCATGGAGTGCGGCATGAAGATCGTCGGGTACGACGACATCAAGGAAGGCGATGTGCTTGAGTGCTACAAGAAGGTCGAGGTCAAGCGGACGCTGTGAGGGAAGGGACCAGGGATCAGGGACTAGGGACCGGGGACTAGGGACGAAGGATCGGATCCTGAAAGCGCTTCGCTTCATTTCCAGCGTGCTGCCGTGGTCGGTCCCGCCCCTTCAAGTCTTGGTCCCTGATGCCTGATGCCTGATGCCTGATCCCCGATCCCCGATCCCTGATCCCTGATCCCTGATCCCTGATGCCTATCTCTCCCCCCCCATGGTCATCACCGTTCTCCAGTTCGAGCTCATCATCCCTCACAGCGAGTCGCTCAAGGACAAGCGGCGCGTGGTGAAGTCGCTCAAGGATCGTCTGCACCGCGAGCACATGGTGTGCGTCGCCGAGCTCGCGGCACTGGACAACATCCGCACGGCGGTGATGGGGGTCGCGTGCTTGTCGTCATCGGCCCCCTACGCTTCGGAGGTCCTCGACCGGATCATGGAAAAGCTCAAGGGGCTGCACGATGCCCGGCTCGGCGAGGTGACGCGCAAGACGATTCACCCATCGACCGCCGCCGAAGATGACGAGCTGGCGGGCGGGGCCGACCCCGTCGGCGAGGTCTGGACGCCGGGCCAGCAGAACGAGATCGCCCGTTCGCTGGGCCTTGAGATCGAAGAAGAGGAAGACTGCCGCCCGTGACCCGCCGAACCGAACAACTTTCTTCCGTGGTCCACCGGGCCGTGCAGAGCGTGCTGAGCGAGGGCCTTTCCGACCCCAGGCTCCAGTGCGTGGTGACCATCACGGAGGTCCGCGTCACCGATGACCTGCAGGAAGCGATCATCGGGGTGTCGATCATGCCCGCCAAGTTCGAATCGCGGGCGACCCGCGCGCTGACGGACGCGTCGAACTTCATCCGCCGCGAAGCCGGCGAGCGCGTGGCGATGGCCCGCATGCCCAAGCTGGTGTTCAAGCTCGACCGTTCGGCCAAGCGGCAGGCGGCGGTGTTCGAGGCGCTGGCCCAGGTCGCCAAGGAGCGCGAAGACCGGGTCGAGCCCGATGCCGTCGACACCGATGCGGACACCCTCGCCGATACGACCACGCCGGCCGATACGACCACCCCCGCCCCCCCCGCTGCCTGATTCGCCGGGCTGCGGCCCAGAGACACGTTGCACATCTCAGAGCCCAAACTCCCGATCGCAGATTTCAGATCTCAAACAACAGGTCTCACAACGCCAAATCTCAGATTTCAAATCTCAAATCTCAAATCTCAGATTTCGGATCTCAGATTTCAGATTTCAGATTTCAGAAAGCAGCCAGCAGATCGCAGCTTCCAGCAGACAGATCCCAGTTCCCGGATGACTCATCCCAGTTCCGAGCCCACGAACTCCCACATCCCAGGCCCCGAATCGTCCCACACCGCCATGACCACCCACGATCACGCCAAAGCGCTGAACTCTCTCCTCCGATCGCTGCGCAACAAGTACGACCCGATCGCGGTCGCGGACAGGACCCCGCTGGAGGAGTTCGTCTATTCGTTCCTCCTCTGGGAAGCGACGACCGCCAAGGCCGATGCCGCGTACAAGCGGATGGTCAACGCGATGGTGGACTTCAACGAGATGCGTGTCAGCCGCGTGCCCGAGCTGGTGGCGCTGATGGGCAAGACCTACCCCCGCGCCGAGGAGCGTGCCCAGCGGATGCGTGCTGCGCTCAACGAAGTCTATGTTCGCGAGTTCGCCGTCACGCTTGACCCCTGCGCCGGGCTCAGCAAGCGCGAGGCACGCAAGTACCTTGAGTCCCTGGACGGCTGCCCGTCGTTCGTCGCGGCTCGCGTCCTTCTGCTGCGGATGGACGGGCACGCGCTGCCCGTGGATGACAAGCTGAACGCGAGGCTGATCGAGGCCGAGGTGAGCGAAGAAGATGCCGACCCCGCCCGGACGGCCGGGGTGATCGAACGGCACGTGAAAGCCGAGGATGCGCTGGGGGTTCACCTGTTGCTGCAGGCCTGGAACGAGGACCCCGCGACCGAGGCCAAGAAGCCCCGGCCCAAGCCAGTCAAGGAGCTTCCCAAGCCCGAGGCGAAGCCCAAGGTCGCCGCGAAACCGGCCGAAATCCGGGAGGTCAAGCCCGCGTCGAAGAAGCCCGCCACCGGTACCAAGCCCAAGTCCAAATCCTCGGGCAAGTCGTCTCGCTGATGGGTGCGAGGCGACGACTCCCATGCTCCTAGAGTCCTAGCGATGGATCGCCCCACGCCACGCATGATGCCCGCTCGTACACCCTTGCTTTCGCGCCGCCATCGCGGCGTCTGCCTGCTGCTCTCGGCGGCGGTGCTGGTCGCGGCGGCGGGGTGCGCTTCGAGCACTTCCCCCCGCGATTCCGGCGGCTCGGCGGCTCGTTCGGCGGCGGATCCGATGGGCGAGCTTGCTCGCCTGGCGGAACTTCAAGTGAGGCAGAAGGACGAGCGGGCGCTCGCGGCGGCGCCGCCCCTGGGCATCCCGGCCGAACTCTCGACCGCAATCCCTGAAGCCGAATCGGCCAAGGCCCGCATGGCACTGAACGAAGTCCTCGCGCAGTGGCCCGATCCGGTCGCGCCCGAGCCGGCGGCGCGACCCGCTGCCGCCGAACCCGGTGACGAAGCGGACGATGCGGAACTCGAGGCGCTGCGGTCGTATGTCGTGGGCCGGGCCCAGCGTCTGGGCGGCGATGCCAAGGCTGCCGAGGCCTCGCTGCGCGAGTCGGCTCGACTGGACCCTGATTCATCGCGCACCTGGGGCGAGCTGGCCGAAGCAAACCTGATGCTCGGCAACCCGTCGGCGGCCGCGGCGGCCCTGCGGCGCACGCTCGAGCTTGATCCGTTCAATCTGCGGGCTCTGGACCTGCAGAGCCGCTTGGAGATGGACCGCCGGACCTACGACCAGGCAGCGCCGCTGCTGGCGCGTCTGCTGCGCCATTCTCCGGAACGGCTTGATCCTGCGCTGCCCAAGGTCGCCGGGGCGCGGCTCGGCGAGGCGCTGCTGAACCTTGGGTACGTTCGCGCTGGCGCGGAGGCGCTGACGGGCGCGCTCGAGCTTCCCCAGTCGTTCGTCGAGGTGACGGCGTATCAGCAGGAACTCGGGCTGCTCTACCGCGAACGCGGCGACCTGTGGCGCGATGCGGGCGATGCCTACCTCCGACTCGGCGACGGATCGGCGGCGGTTGAGGCGTACACCAACGCGTCGCGGCTTCCCACGCTGAACCCGGCAAGCCTGGTAGCGCGCCGGGTATACGCGGCGATGCGCGGCGGCGAGCCCGCCAAGGCGGCGTTGCTGCTGCTGGATGAGGTCGAGGGCAACGCCGGGCAGATCGATCAATCAACCGTGGGTCTGATCGGGCACGTGGCCCGCAACTCATCGGTCGGGCCGCTGCTGGCGGGCGGGGTCGAGCGTGT
>JBIPMO010000125.1:0-8349 GCA_044369085.1 Phycisphaerales bacterium | reverse complement strand
CCCGAATCTTCTTGGCACGCGGCGATGATCCTCGTACGATCCCCCCGATGCCCCACATCAGCACCTTCCTGACGTTCAACAATCAGGCCGAGGAAGCCGCTCGTTTCTACACATCGATCTTCCCCAACTCGAAGATCACGCGCGTGACGCGCTACCCCGATCTTGGCCCGCGCTCACCGTTCAAGACGGGCAGCGTGATGACCGTCGAGTTCACACTCGACGGCCGCCCGTTCACCGCACTCAACGGCGGGCCGCAGTTCACTTTCAGCCAGGGCTTCTCCGTTGCCGTGATCTGCGACACGCAGCAGCAGGTGGATGAGTACTGGGACAAGTTCGTCGCGGCGGGCGGCAAGCCCGTCGCCTGCGGCTGGATCACCGACCACTTCGGCCTGTCATGGCAGATCGATCCCAAGCTGCTGATCGACATGATTTGCGACCCCGACCCGGTCAAGGCCGGCAAGGCGATGCAGGCGATGATGACGATGGTCAAGATCGATAGCGAACAGCTCAGGCGTTCTGTAGGGATGTAAGCGACTCCTGCTCAGAGCCGGGGTACGGGTTCGGGAGGCATCTGAGGGCACCGCGGCCCTGAAAGCCCGTACACTCCCCGTCCATGCCCCCCGCGACCATCGGCCCATTCCAGATCGTTCGTGAACTCGGCCGCGGCGGCATGGGCGAGGTGTACCTCGCGACTGACCCGCGTCTTGACCGCCAGGTGGCGATCAAGGCTTTGCCCGCGCACCTCGCCCAAGACCCCGATCGCCTCGCCCGGTTCCAGCGCGAGGCGAAGGTTCTTGCTTCGCTGAATCATCCCGGCATCGGGGCGATCTACGGACTCGAGGAGGCCGATGGACACCGGTATCTGATCCTCGAATACGTCGAGGGCGAGACCCTCGCCGACCGGCTGGCCAAAGGGCCGATCCCTGTTGATGAGTCGCTGAGCCTTGCCAGACAGATCGCCGAGGCCCTGGAAGTCGCGCACGAGAAGGGGGTCATCCACCGCGACCTCAAGCCCGCCAACGTGATGCTGTCGGACGAGGGGGCGGTAAAGGTGCTGGACTTCGGGCTAGCGCGCACGGAAGACGGCACCCCGTCGTCCAGTCTCGCTCTCAACGGCCCGGAGTCGCCGACGCGCACCTCGCCCGCGCGACTCGCGCACAGCCCGACCATCCCCGGCGTCATCATGGGCACGGCGGGCTACATGTCCCCCGAGCAGGCCCGCGGCAAGCCGGTGGACAAGCGCTCGGACATCTTCAGTTTCGGCTGCGTTCTGTACGAGATGCTCACGGGCGCGATGCCCTTCCGCGGCGAGACGGTGGCGGACTCCATCGGCGCGACGCTGCACAAGGATTCGGACCTCTCGCTCCTGCCGCCGAACACGCCCCGCCGCATCCGCGACCTGCTCAGCAACTGTCTTGCCAAGGACAAGAAGCACCGCTTGCATGACATCGGCGACGCGCGGCTCGAGATCGAACGCGCGATCACGGGGCGTGAGTGGCTCGCCGCTTCCGAATCAGCACCCGCCCGCAAGGGCCGCTTTCACCCGGCCGCCGCCGCCGCCCTGGCGATGCTCATCCTCGCCGTCGGCGGGCTGCTGGGCGCGCTCTTCACGCGCCCCGCGCCGCCCCCTGCGCCGCCGCCGTTTCACCTCTCGGTGACGACACCGCCCAGGCCCGAACTGAACGATTTCTTCGGCATCTCGCCCGACGGGCGGTTCATCGTCTACCGAGTCTCGCTGGAACTTGAAGCCGACAGTCCCAAGCCCCCCGCCATCATGATGGTCCGTCGCCTCGACAGCGAAAAAGCCGAGTCTGTCCCCGGTACCGAGGGCGTTCTGAAGGCCGCGATCTCGCCCGACGGGCGCTGGGTCGCCTTCACCGCCACCAAGGACCGTGCTCGCAGCCGCGTCGACCTCAAGAAGGTCGCGCTCAACAACGGCGAGCCCTCGGGCATGCCCGAAACGCTCTGCGAACTGCCCGCGACGGGCGACACGAATCTGTGCTGGTCATCGGACCGCGAGATCGCTCTCGCGCAGATGTGGGACCGGACGCTGCTCACGATTCCCGCGTCGGGAGGGGAGCCGCGCGTGGTCATGCGCGACGAGGCCGCCGCGTCCTGGGCAAACATGGGCGAGATTCATACTCTGGTGCCCGGCCAGTCCGTTCTCGCCTCGCGTTGGACGCGTACGGACGAGCAGCGCAAGGAGTTGATCGAGATCGTCGAACTGGCCTCCGGCAACCGCACGCCGCTGCTTGAGAACGCCACCCAGGCCACGTACCTGCCCACCGGCCACATCATCGCCCGGCGAAACAGGGACAGCCTCATCGCCGCACGGTTTGATCTCGCCGCCCGGCGCATCATCGGCGAGCCCGTCACCGTCTGGAACGGCAAGCTCGGCGGATCGTTCTTTATCTCGCCCACCGGCGCGCTGGCGATGATGGTGCAGCCCGCCGACATCACGGGCCGCACCCTCGCCTGGATCGACGAACAAGGCAGGCCAGTGCCCGTCGGCGCCCCGCCCCGCGCGTACCGCAACGCGAACATCTCGCCCGATGGCGCACGCTTTGTCACCAACTTCGAATCCACCGAACCCGGCTCCCTCGGCTCCGATCTTTGGATCTACGACTTCGCGCGCCGGACCCTGAACCGGCTCCCAACCCAGGGAGCGGCTTGGGACCACATCTGGAGCAACGACGGGCAGCGCATCGCCCACAACCTCTTTACCAATGAAGAGCACTCCATCTGGGAACGCCGCGCCGATGGATCGGGTGAACCCGAGAAGGTGTTCGCGGTCGCGAGAGGTCAGTGGCTCATCCCGCTGGCCTGGTCGCCCGACGGCAAGACGCTGGCGTTGTTCCAGCGGGATCTCGCGAACACCAACGGGGACGTGGTGATGCTCGAGAAGGACGCGGCCGGCGGCAAGTGGAGCGCCACGCCGTACCTGAACTCGCCCGCGAACGAGCATGGCTTGCGTTTCTCTTCCGACGGCAAGTGGGTGCTCTTCGTTTCTGGTGAAACCGGACGGAATGAGCTGTATGTCCAGCGTTTCACGGGCGCCGCCGCGGGCGCCGCGGACGCCCGGTCGGGGCGCGTCCAGATCTCCATGGCCACCGGGATCTCCGGCACCGGCTGGTGGAGCCCCGACGGCAAGGAAATCCGCTTCGTCGACAGCGACCTTCAGGTGTTCAGCGTCCAGATCCAGACAGAGCCGACCCTGTCCGCGTCGCTTCCCAAGCTGCTCTACAGCTTGAAGGACCTGCAGCCGAGGATCAGGAACGGTGTCTTCGCCCCCGATGGCCGCCTCTTGGACATCATGAAGGCCGAGGACGAGGGCAAAAACCGTATCGACGTCATCGTGAACTTCGTCGACGAGATGCGAGCGAAGGTCGACGCGGCGAAGTAACCGTTGCTCTTCGGCAAGCCGCTCGGCCGATGGCCTTCGTCAAGCTGAATGGATCACCATGCGCAAACGCTCGCGAGCCTTGGCTCACGGGTGTTTGTACTGAATTCGAGATGGCAGTACACCAATAGAACTTCTCCTGCAGAGCGTCAGGGCCATTGAGCAGAGCGTCGTCAACGAGCTATGGCTGCTCAATGGGCAGGCCAATCTGCCCGAACCAGGTTGCCCGGTCCCAGTAACCGCGTTGCTCTTGAATGAGCCCGTCCTTGACCCGGAAGAAGCCGCACCCCCTCAGCGTGTATGACCTGCCCGTCGGCACCTGATTGAGGAACTCACCCTTCCACGTGCCGGTGCCAATCCATTCAAGGATCGACCAATCCCCGTCGGAGTAAAGTCCGATGGGGGTTGTCGTGATATCGGGGAACGCGATGAAGAACTCTCGGAACCCCGCGAGCATCTGCTCGCGCCCGACGACCGGAGGGCCCGCGGCAAACTGAGTGTTCACGGCGTCGATCGCGTACAGCGCGGCCGCCGCCCCCGCATCGCACGCGTTGAACGCGGCGACCCACAACTCAACGACTTGGCGGGGTGTTCGAGACATGCCGTCAGTTTAGGCTGTGCCACAAGTTGGTGGTGCGCCACACAGGTGCTCGATCGAGCGCCAGCGCTTTGGGTGGGGCTCATGCTGCAATGGATGGGCGGGGTGCATCGGATTGCACAACTGAGAAGTTCAAACCATGCTCATCCGTCACGGGATGACTGGACTCGGTTGGACGTCTCCGTAAACACGGATTGCTCCGGCAACTGCCGAGGCCATCAAGCCTTCCAAGTCGGGGTGACAGTACACCAATAGAGCTTTTCTTGGCGGGCCTGAGGGTCTCAGCCTCGCTTCTGAAGCTGTCGGCTTGACTCGAGCCTACGCCCGTGACGGCGAGATCGCCTTCGGCATGGATCAAGGCAGAAAGATCGGGTACACGCACCCAGACGCGATTCGCTCTCCAAGCGTAGCAGAGTATCTGTGCGCCGTGCAATGATCGGGCCGGGACTATCGCCGGGCCTTGAGGAGGGCAAGCACGGTTCGGATCTCCTCCAGTTGTTGACGACAGTGGGCATGGAGGTCGGCTTGGTAGGTCAGCCATGATTGCAGCTCCGCCTTCGACGAGATGAGCCGATCCCAGTCGTACTCGACAATGGCGCGCGGTGTCTCCCAGTCGACGGGGTCCGCACTCCACGACACCGCTTGGAGGTAGTTTGAATCGGGAGCAAGAACGACACCCATGGCCTCCGGGAGTTTGCGAGCGTACCGCTCGGCGTGGTGGCCGTAACGGGTGAGAGCCGCCCGCAACAGCGCATCGGATAAGCGCGAGAGCGCCCCTGTAGAGACCAGCTCGGAATAGGTCACAGATTGTGCCGGTGCGTCCCAGATGTACTGAGCATCCCGCAAATGCTGGCGGAACGTCGTCTCTTCAGTTGGCGGGTGCCCGGCTCGCAGCGCCATGATGACCGCGCCGGTGCTCTTGATTGTCGTCTCGTATCGGGTGACGGCGCGGGCCAGTTCGTCTTCAACGGCGCCGAACTCTTCCGTCAGCCTTGCCAGTGTCGCCCTCTCGGCGTCGGCCTGGCGACGTGCCTCTTTCCAGTTGGACACTTCGATGCCGAGAAACACGCCCAGAACGACGATGACAAACTCGATCCCGATCGCCAGCCAGTTCTGATCGCGGATGTGCTACGTGAAGCGTCGGAGGACCATGCGGGGAGTGTACCGCGTGAGCGCAAGCAACCTGCCTGGAACGAGAAAGCTCCTCGACGTGCCCCTTGAGGGGCTTGATCTCTCAGAAAGTCGGGGTGACAGGACACCAATAGAACCATTCTTGGAGGGTATCACGGAGTGGAAGTCTGAAGCCCGGCGGTCGCTGGCTGAGTACACGGACAGCACGAGATCCTTGCTCTGCGGACCTAGACACTCTGCAACGCCCGCACGCCGTTTAGTCTCACTTCACGTCCGCCGGTGAAAGACACGTCCCGCAGCTCCGAACAAGCCATTGCATGTCCTCAACCTCCCTTCCCAATTGGCGGCTGTACCGCTGGCTCAAACGAGCGGGAATGCTCCTGGCAACTCTTTTTGTTCTGCTTGGGTTGATCGTCTGGGGATGGCACTGGCGGGCTCCGCCCGTGTACACGCCCAAGTCTCCCGTAGTGATCGCGGGGAAAAACCTGGACAGCGCGGGGCATGATGCCCGCTATGCGCAGCTCGACGCGGCCGGGTACGTGCTTCACATCGCGCCCAAGCCTGCGTCCGCTGCGCGGGGCGAGTTGATTTTCTTCGGCGCCCTGCACAGCAAAGATCCCCAACACCCACAGGTCGCCACACTCAGAGGCGTGTGGCACGAGTTCAAGCCGACTGTCGCGCTTGTCGAAGGCCGCATGAGTTTCTTCGTCGGCACGGCTACGCAAGGTATCGGCGTTTTCGGCGAGGGCGCGGCGGTATACGCACTGGCCGAAGCCGATGGTGTCCCGCTGTACACGCTCGAGCCGCCTCTGGATGTCGAGATCGCTGCGTTGGAGGAGTGCGGCGATCGAACGCAGGTCGCCATGTTCCGGGTGCTCAGTGGGTACATGAGCGCCCGTCGCGGCGGACCGGTGAGCGACTTCAAAATCCGGCGCCTGCTCGCCAAACGCGCCGGGCCGATCACCGATGCGTTTCCGGACATTGCCGCGTTCGACGAATACTTCGCTTCCCAGTTTCCGGATCGGCCCACATGGCGAGACCTGCCCGAAGAGGCCATGTGGCCGGGGCGAGACGACACGCTCCTGCACCGGATGGCCACCCGCAGCAACGTCGAACGCAATAGGCACTTCGTGCACGTCATGCTCGACCTGGTGAACCAAGGAGAGCGCGTTCTGGCGATCGCGGGGCGGAGCCACACCGTAATCATGGAGCCGGTGCTCTGGGAGTCGTTACAGCCAGCGGAGCACGGTGACCTTTCGTCAGCGAGGCCTTGGGAGTAATCGTGAGCATTGAGGCCCGTAACACAAGCTACTGCCGAGATATTCTGTAAACACCTATGGCCCCGACATTTGCCGAGGCCATCTGGTCTGCTGAATCGGGGTGACAGGACACCAATAGAACGTTTCTTGAATGGCATGACGGGGTGGGAGCCCGAAGTACGGCATTTGCTCTGTGGATGAGAACGCGTTGATGCAGCGTGCGGCGAAGAGGGGTTGAAGGAAGCCCATGCCTGTACGATGGCCGAATGAACCGCTGCGTCACAGTGCTCCACGAGTCAGCCGAAGTCTCCCAAGCTTGGATTGAGGCTTCACTCGGACGGCCGGTGCGCTCCTTCACGACATCGACGCCGCCGAACAGCAACTGGGGCTCGCACGTCCGGCTCGAGGTCTTGTTCGCCGGAGAGGAAGCCCCGCTGCGGCTGCACCTGAAGATCGGGTCTGTCACGACCTTTGGCCGCGCCGAGGTGGACTACTACACCCGAGCATTTATCGAGCTGACCGACGCGCCACTCGTGCGATGCCATCACGCGGATGCGGATGCAACGCACTACAACATCCTCCTTGACGACCATTCACAGACGCATCGCGATCAGAAGGTCATCGAACCGACACTGGAATATGGCCTCGCTCTCGTTGAAGCAGCCGCCAAGCTCCATGCTCATCATTGGCCACAGCCACCCCCAGCGATCTCGGTAGCGGAGCGCATGGTCTCCACCGCTCGTGCCGGGCAAGGTGCGCTCCTCGACGCGATGAAGGTCGGTTTCACGCCAGAGGAGCGGGCGACTGCAACTCGATTGATCGAACAGAATCCGCTCGCGCGCAACGCTCGGCTTGCCGACCCCGAGGGCTTCACGTGGACCCACGGCGACTTGAACCCAACCAACATCCTCGCACCCATCAAGGGTGACGGACCGATCTACCTGATCGATCATCAGCCCTTTGCAAGTTCAGGGTCGCCGCCATGGCTCGGCATACGCGATCTGGCGTACGCCATCGTCGTCTGGTGGCCCACTGAGCTCCGCCGCCGGTGGGAGCGAGTTCTGGTGGAGCACTGGCATGCGGCGCTCGTCTCTCGCGGCGTCGTGAATTACTCGATGGAGAAGGCGTGGCAGGACTGGCAGTTCTGCGGCGTTCAAGAGATCAACGTGCCTGCCGATTGGTGTTCGAGTTCCGAAGACGCATCCACTATGCGAGGGTTGTGGGAGGCTCAACTGCGCCGAGTTCTCGCGTTCGCCGAGGATCATGCTTGAGGGACATGCAAAAGTGCAAACGCCCACGAGAAATCTCGCGGGCGTTCGTACTTCAATCGGGGTGACAGTGCACCAATAGAACTTTTCATTGACGGCGTTTGGGGATGGGAGTCTGGAATACACCGTTTACTCAGTGTCCAGGTAGTTTCGGAGGACTGATGCCGCTTCTGACGAAGGCTCCTTCCGCGGCACTCAAAGCTACGGCGATACGATGTCGCATTCTCGATATGGTCTCCCGAGACCATTACCCTCAGCGCAGCAATCACGGAGTACGGAAATGGCTACGCCCGCGACCGTCGGCGCCTTTGCGATTGTGCCCAGCAACGACCTGCCAGCTGCCGTGCCATTTTGGGAGCGTCTCGGGTTTATTCGCGCGGGTGGGGATGCTCAATACGTCATCATGTCGGGCTGGGGGTGTGAGATCCATCTGACTCAAGCAGGAAAAGGCCCTTGGCGCTTACCGGCTGAGAACAACCCTTTCGGAGTGTTCATCCGCACACCGCAGGTCGACGAGATCGCCGCTCGCGTCGATGATTTAGTCATCCGTCCCGGCGGGGTACTTCGCCACCGCGAGTGGGGTCTATACGAAGTCGGGATAGCCGGACCGGACGGGCTTCTCGTCCGGATCGGTTGGCCCTCGGAGCTAATCAATCGCGACTAGCGTCGCGTCTGCCGTGGTTCACATCAGCT
>JBIPMO010000124.1:0-8444 GCA_044369085.1 Phycisphaerales bacterium | reverse complement strand
GAGGTGGTGGGAAAGGCGGGGGGTGGCCCGGGGGTGGGGAGTGGGGGTGGGTCTTTGGGAGGGGTTTCCGGACCGGGGTGAGCTTTGGGATGGGGGTGCTGGGCCCGGGCTTTGCGCCCGGGGCTCGTTGGGGGCGGGTCCCTATCCTTTGGGGGCGGAATTTGTTTTCGGCGGTCCCGAAGTACGTTCGGGGGTTGGGGCGTGGTTGGGTTGTTGTGGGGGGAGAAGTCTGGCGAGGCGGCGGATGCTGAACACACTGACAACATCGTTCGTGTCCCGGCTGCGCTCGCGCGATGCTGCGGCGTGGTATGAGCTCTGGGAGACGTTTGGCCCGGTGCTGCGGGCGCAGCTGACGAAGTGGGGCAAGGGCCGGATCGGGGTTGAGACGGTGCGCGACCTGTCGCAGGAGACGATGGCGGCGCTGTCGGACTCGATCGACCGGTACGACCCATCGCGCGGGGCGCGGTTCTCGACGTGGCTGCTGGCGATCGCCAAGCACACGCTCGGGGACGAGATGGACCGGCGGATGGCTCAGAAGCGCGGTTCGGGGAAGCGTGCGACCGAGCTGAATGAAGAGTGGATGGGGAGCGCCGGCGGCAAGAGCCCGGATGGTGAGTACGAGGCGGCGGTGTTCCGCGCCAAGGTCCACGCGGCGATCCGGATGGTGGAGAAGGAGTCGGACTTCACCGACTTTTCGATCTATCGGATGCGTGTCTTTGACGGGATGAGCGGCAAGGAAGTGGCGGAATCGCTGGGGACGAGCGAGCCGACGGTGAGCCGGCGGCTCGCCAAGGTCCGGGACACGCTGCGGACGAAGCTGCACGAGGTGATGCTGACGTACTCGTTCACGAGCGAGGAGATCGAGGAGGCGGAGCGAAACGGATTGTCGGCGGCTCCGAACAAGGTGGACGATGCCAGCTTTGATGATGCGGTCGCCGACGTCTACCACAAGGATCTGGAGGCGAGGCGGGCGGATCAGCGGGCTGCGCTTGGTGGCTGAGGCCCGGGAATGACGGCGGCGATGGTGCAGAGACGGGTTGCCGACCCGTCCCACCAAGGGTCGCGCGAGATTCAAGCGGGCATTGAACGCTGGCGCGGCACATCAGCCCGTCGCGGAGGTCGGAACGATGGGAACAACGTTCGTCAGCATCCTTCTGTCGGTCCTCGCCGTTTCCGCGGCGGTGGTGGCGGTGATCTTCCTGATCGTCCCGATCTTCAAGGGGCTCGGGTGGGTGGTGACGAATGTGTTCAAGGGCATCGGCCTGGTCGTGATGCACTTCTGGCGGTTCGTTAGCGGGATGCTCGGGGACGCGGTGCGGGCGGTGGGGGGGCTGGTGACGACGATCGTTTTCATCCCGCTGGTGCTCGGGAACATCGTGATCGGGCGGTGGTCGGCGGCGAGGCACTACGGGACGGGTGTTCAGGATGAGATCACGGGTGTGGGCCACTGCCTGTACCGCGTGGTGATCGGCCATCCGGCGAAGTTCCTGCTGCTGCACGGGCTGGTGGAGGGGATCGAGAAGCGTTTGCCCGATGCGGTGGCGCAGGCACCGGGGTCGGACAAGCCGGGCAAGCGGACCGGTCAGTTCGACGGGTACACGATCGTGGGGTCGCTGCAGGGGGGCGGATCGGGCGGGCGCTTGTATGTGGCCGAGCCGGACGAGCGGAAGAAGGCGATCTTTGCGCGCTCCGGGCGGAAGGTTGATCAGGTGGTGATCAAGGTGTTCTCGCAGGCGGAGGGGTCGAGCCTGCCGCAGATCATCCGCGAGAGCCGAGCGCTCGAGGCGGCGAAGAACCTGGGCCTGATCCTGGACCACGAGCTGACGGACCAGCGGTTCTTCTATGTCATGCAGTACATCCCGGGCGAGTCGCTGAGCCTGGTGACCAAGCGGCTGCACGCGGAGGCTGGGGCGCAGGGGCTCCAAGTCGAGCAGTTGAAGGCGGCTCTGGGGATCATGGCCGACTTGCTGACCGAGCTGCACCGGTATCACACGGGCGGGCTGTGGCATAAGGACATCAAGCCCGACAACATCATCGTGAATCAGGGGCGAGCGCACCTGGTGGACCTGGGGCTGGTGACGCCGCTGCGTTCGGCGATGACGCTGACGACGCACGGGACGGAGTACTTCCGCGATCCGGAGATGGTGCGGATGGCGCTGCGCGGCGCGAAGGTGAGCGAGGTCGACGGGGTGAAGTTCGATGTGTACGGGGCGGGCGCGGTGATGTTCTCGGTGATCGAGAACTCGTTCCCGGCGCACGGCGGGCTGTCGCAGCTTCAGAAGACCTGCCCGGAGGCGCTGCGCTGGGTGGTTCGTCGGGCGATGACGGAGCTGCACAAGCGGTACGCGAGCGCGGCGGAGATGCTCGGTGATGTTCGCGCGGTGCTGGACGCGGCGGATCCGTTCGCGATGAAGCCGATCGACCTGCCCTCGATGAAGGGCGGTGCGACATACGAGCCTCCGCCGGTTCCCGAGCCCGAGCCCGTCGGCTTCGCGGCGGCGGCGAGCCCGCGGCCGCGGGTTGAAGAGCCTGCGCGGGACGCGGGCGCCGGCACCGGGGATGCGCCCAGGGGCAGCTCGCGGTCGCGGCCCAAGATCAGCATTACCGACTGGTGGAAGGGCTCCTACAACGCTGAGGGGGGCGCTTCGGTCGGTCAGCCGGTGAACGGCGGCGCGGGCGGGCGGAAGGTGGCGGGCTTCGATGTGGATGCGTTCGCTCGGGATGCTTCGGCGGCCGCGGCGGCGGGTCTCAATGAAGCGGCGCGGGCGGTGAACGCGTCGTTCAAGTTCGGCAAGATCGATGTTGATGTTGTGGCGGGCATTGGTGAGAAGGGTGGGGCTCGACGCGGGCGGACTGGCACATCGGCGGCGGATCAGGTTCGCCGCGCGCAGGAGCGGGCCCGGACGGCGCAGGCTCGGGTGCACACCAAGTTCGGTCGCGGCGGGCGATTCAGTTCGAACCCGAACGGGGGCGTGGGTGTGGCGTTCTTCGTGTTCCTGGCGATCGGCGCGGTGATCGCGATGTCGGTGGTGAAGGCGCACAAGGACGGCGGCCCGGAGGCGAGCGTTCTCTCGGATGCATCGCGCGAGCAGATCAAGTCGGAGATCGCGCGGATCGGTGAGGAAGTTCAGCGCGGGATCAGCGAAGGGTTCGGCGACGGCCCGGTGGTGAGCGTGAACAGCGATGGTGGTTCGATCGAGGAGACGAACAAGGTCGGTGAAGCGCTGAGCCGGGTGATGGATGCGATCAAGTCGTTCAATCACAGCAAGAACGGGGCGGCGGCGACCTCGGCGACGAGCGAGGCTGGGGCGGGGACGATTGTGGCGGCCGCCCCCGCGGAAGATGTGCTGGGGGTTGGCGAGGTGAACGAGCCGGCGGGGAAGGTGCTGATCCTGAACATGCTGCCCGCGGACATGGCCGAGGCTCGGGCGGATGATGTGCGCGAGTTCGAGCAGCAGTTGTCAGAAGCCGACCTGGAGGTGCTGGGCGGATCGGACAACCCGGTGGATGAAGAGACGCTGGCGCAGGCGAAGCGGACGGTCGAGCTGTCGCAGCCCGATGATGAGGAAGCGCAGGCACGCGTGCGTCAGTGGCTTCGTTCGCAGGATGGTCGGCTGGCGGCGGTGCTGTGGCTGGGTGTGGGCAAGGAGCCGGGGGAGATCGCCTGGAAGCTGATTGATCGGCGGGAGGGGCGATAAGGCGGGGGGCCTTTGCAGGGGGGGTGGGACCCGTCACTGGCGTTCCGGGGTCGTGCGTTGGAGGACCCGTCACTGGCGTTCCGGGCTCGTTCAAGGCGGGGAAGTGGCCTGTCGCCGGCGTTCCGGGGTCGTTCAGGGGGAGCGGACGGAATGCGGCGGAAGAACCCGCTTGCTGGGTGACGGGTGGGGGGTTCTGATGCGTCCAGTGATACGGATGACGGTCTTTGAAGAGCAACGTTTGGCCGGCGGCGCGATCGCCGGCGATGACGGGGCCGTGCAGGCCTTGTGGCAGTCTCACCGCCGGTGGGTCGCCGCGATTCTGCTTGCGCACAAGCCCCGTGATGTTGAACTCGATGATCTGCTGCAGGACGTTGCGATGAGCCTTGTCAAGAACATTCACACGCTGAGCGACCCCGGAGCGGTGAAGCCGTGGCTGCGGACGATCGCGATCAACCTGGCGAGATCGTCCGGGCGGCGGACGCAGGTGGTGAAGAAGGTGATGCCGATCATCGCGGCCGGTGCGGCGCGGACGGCGGAGCTGAACGAGGCGGCGGACCAGCCCGGCGATGATTCGGGTCGTCGGGCGTTGTCGCTCGCGCAGGAGCTTCCGCCCGAGTACCGCGAGCCGCTGATCCTGCGGGCGGTTCGGGGGATGTCTTACAAGCAGATCGCGGATGTGATGGGAGTTCCGATGACGACGATCGAGACGCGGCTGGCGCGGGCCCGCAAGATGCTGAAGGAACGGATGGAGACGATGGACAATCCGCGGCCGCGCACGATGAGCAGGGAGGACGCCCGATGAAGGACACGAACGGTGGCAACGCGTTTCGCCCGGACGACTTCGAGCCGACGCGCGAGGATGTTCTGATCGGCCGCGTGGTCGATGGGGAGGCATCCTCGACCGACTGGGAGGCCTTGGAGCGGCTGGCGAGCGGCGATGCGACGGTGTGGGAGCGCGTGGGCCGGGCGCAGCGGACCCACGCTCGCCTGGAGCGGGAGGTTGAGGACGCGATCGCGATCGCCGAGTTGATCGAGGCCCCATCGCCGCGGGTGATCGCCGGGCAGACGCTCTCGATGCGGATCCGTCAGTACGGCGGTTGGGCTGCGGCCGCGGCGGTGGCGCTAGCGTGGGTCGGTTTGCAGCGGCCGGGATCGACAGCGCTGATGCCAAACACCGGCGGCACCGCGGGGATCGCCTCGATCCCGAAGCTCACGGCCGATCAGGCGCTTGCGCAGTACGTCCAGGCCGGTCAGGCGGACGGGCGGGTGCTGGGAGAGATGCAGCCGATGCTCGTGAGCACGCGTGCGCTTGGTGATGGTCAGGGGAAGGAAGTGTGGTACGTGCGTCCGATTCTGGAGCGCGCGACGGTGACGGATCTGAACGTCTTGAGCGTCGGGTTGGATGAGCACGGGACGCCGCGGTACTTCCCGGTGCCGATCGCGCCCGAGGAGCGGCGGCCCGCCGCTGGAGCGCCGGCGGTGCCGGTTCGGCGCGGCGAGGCGTTGTGACAGATCGCGGGCACGGCTCGGAGTCAGAAACATCCCGAGGAGCACCTCGAAAGGAACGGATCATGAACAGCGGACTTGGCATCGGGTTGAATCAACGTGCAGTGCGCTTGACGGTGGCGGCGGCGCTGGGCCTGCTCGCGGGCGGGGCGACGGCGCTCGCCTGCGATGGTGAGAAGGCAGCGGCATCGTCGGCCGGGACCGGTCACGAGTTTGTGCTCGTGCGGGCGGCCGACAGGCCGGGGGAAGCGGACGGTCGGCATGCCCGGGGGAACGGGACGATCAGCACGAGTTCCACTCGCACGTTCGCGTGGTCGGACGGCAAGGACAACGTGCGCGTGACGGTCGAAGGAGAGGACATCACGGCGTATCTGAACGGGGCCAAGGCGATCGCGCTGCAGGGGCTCGTATCGTCGACGGGCGAGTTCAGCAAGGATGGGGACTCGCTTTCGATCACCGCCGAGGATGGCGAGATCTCGATCACCTTCAACGGGGAAGAGATCGGCCAGATGGACGCGAGCGGGGATGATGATCACGGCGTGGTGGCCGGGTTGGCGGGCCATTTCTCCGAAGAGGACCAGCGGCGGATGGAGGAGCGTGTGCAGCGCATGCGTCGCGAGGCGCAGCGCATGGCCGATGAGCTCCGGTCGTCTGGTCGGGGTGGCCCGGGCGCGTGGAGCGGCGGCTGGGGTTCGTGGAACAACGGGCCCGGAGGCGCGGCCGGAGCGGGCGGGTACCCCGGCGATGCGCCGATGGCGCCACCGAAGGTGATGCTGGGGGTGACGCTGGATGCGCCCGATGCCGACGACCTGCCCGAGGGCTTTGATGCCGACAAGGCGACGCTGATCACATCGGTCCGGGACGACCTGCCCGCGGCGAAGGCCGGGCTGCTGGAGGATGACATCATCGTCAAGATCCAGGATCAGGACGATGCATCGCCGCGGTCGCTGCGGCGGATCCTGCGGGACAAGAACCCCGGCGACGCGTTGAGCCTGACGATCGTGCGTCGCGGCGAGGAGGATGACAAGTTCGAGACGAAGGATCTGTCGGTGACGCTTGCGCCGTTCGATGCGGATGTGATCGGCTTGCCGAGCCCCGGCGCGGCGGCGTTCATGGGCCGTGCCGATGCGGAGCGCAAGCTCGAGGAACTGCGTGCAAAGATGGCGGCGAACTCGGAGGAGATGCAGTCGCTGGCGTCGAAGATCGCGGGGAACATGTCTTCGGAGGCGCGTTCGGAGCTGGCGGCGAAGATGAGCGAGCTGGGGAGTCGTATGGGCGCGCTTGCGGCCGAGCTGGCTCGCGAATCGGCGGAGGGCGACCTGATCGAGTTGTTCGGCCTCGAGGGCGAATCGGGTCAGCACATCGGTCGGATGCGTGCTCCGCGCGTGTACATCGAGCGTCACGGGCAGAACGGGCCGGAGGCGATCATTGTTCCCGCTCCGCCCGAGGCGCCGGAAGCGCCGGCCGCCGCTTCGCCAGCGGCACCGCCCGCGGCTCCGGCCGCGCCCGCGGATGACATCAACAAGCGTTTGGAGCGATTGGAACGATTGCTCGAGAAACTGGCGGAAGAGAAATCCAAAGAGAAGCGTTGAGCAAGTGCTCCTCACGACGGGCCGTCGCGCGTTGCGACGGCTCGTCGTCTCTCTCATTCACGTGACACCTCGTCGCAGCGCGGCCGGACGCCTCCAACCACACGCCGGCCGCGCTGTCTTTTTGCGGTTGGTTGCCTGGGGAATCAGACCCGTCACTGTCGTTCCGGGCTCGTTCATGGAGACCCGTCGCTTGCGCTCCGGCTCAATAGAGGCGAAGGCGAATCACATGGCGGCGGCGATCTGGGTGAGGGAGAAGATCACGACGCAGGCGTTGATGATGACGGCGTAGAAGAGGACGTGGCGTCCGACGTGCGGGCGGTGGCGTCCGATGTACTCGCAGGCCCACATGACGAAGCCGACCAAGAGGAACTTGTAGAACGTGGCGAGCGACATGCCGCCCGTCTCGATGACCTTGGCGGCCAGGGGGTTGACCTCGACGCCGTAGAAAGTAGTGATGATGAACCAGGTCAGCAGGACATCCAACGCGGCGACCACGAGGTACCACGGGTGAATCCTCGGATAGAGCACCGGCTGGTGGACCATTCGCTGGTATTACAGCGTGGATGGGGGGAGGGATTCAAGGACTATCTTGTGAAATAGCGCGCGGGGGGCTGGTGCGGCGGTCCATCGCTCGAACTGCAGCGCTGCCTGTTCCACGAACATTGAAACACCGGTGGCGGTGCGGAGGCCCGCGGCCCTGGCTCCGAGAATCAGCGGTGTTTCAGGCGGGTTATAGACGGTATCGAAGATCAGGGTGCCCGATGAGGCGTGGTCGAGCGCGGCGGGATCGAGGGGGGAAGCGGCGGGATCCGGCCCGCCCGCCATGCCGAGGCTGGTGCAGTTCACAAAAACTTCACAACAGGCGGAGCAGAGTTTGTCCCATGGCCCGGCGACGACTTTGCCCCGGATGGGGGATGGGTGGGTCGAATCGGATGCGGTCAGATCGTCGATGAGGCGCTGGGCGCGGTCGCTGGTTCGGTTGTAGATGATGACGGTTGCGCCGACGTCCATGAGCCCGGCGGCGACAGCGCGGGCGACCCCGCCAGCGCCGATGATGGCGACGCGGAGGCCATGGAGATCGGCGCGTTGGGGGAGGGCGGCTCGCACGACGGCGACGGCGGCCTGCGCATCGGTGTTGGCGATGCGGCATGATCCATCATCGTTCACGGTCAGCGTGTTGGCAGCGCCGCAGCGCTCGACGAGCGGGTCGATGGACCAGCTTCGCGTGGTGTCCTCGCGAGCGAAGCGGACGAGGTGCTCTTTGTGCGGCAAGGTGATGCTTGCGCCGCGGAAGTCAACGGGCTTGTGGTCGAGGAGCGCGGCGAGGGTGGCCTTGAAGTGCTCCCACTCCGGGGGGACGGGGAGCGGGAGGTACACGGCATCGTGCCCGACGGCTTCAAAGCCGGCGTTGTGAACGTGCGGCGAGCGTGAGTGAGCGACGGGCCAGCCGATGACACCGTAGACGCGGGTGGCGGGGTTGATGGAGCGGAAGCGGTAGAGGTCGAGGAGTTCGCGGATGGTGGGCTGGCCCGGCGCGGTGGCGGAAGCATCTCGGAGGGCGGCGAAGGTGAGGAACGCGCCGAACTTGGGGGCGAGGATGCGGGACATGAGGCCCGGCTCGCCCATGCACAGGGCGATGGTGGGGCGA